>NZ_JAUOSW010000009.1:0-124507 GCF_030549005.1 Tenacibaculum soleae | reverse complement strand
CCTTAGCCACGATTGAAGCATTTGTTTGAGCTCTTTTTTGGTTTTACTAAAAAAATCAAAAAAAGCGAGTGTGGAAAGCGTGAATAGCTATTACTAATTATTTAAATCTTATTTATAAAAAAGGAACAATTTGTTAATAATTATAAATATTATAAAGGTAACTAAAATAAGAGCTTTATGTTTTTTTTATAAGTTTGGCCAATAGGAATTTTATGTTCTTTGATTAGAATACGATTTCCTTCTATTTGTTCAATCTTACTTTTTGAAACGATAAAAGATTTGTGTGTTCTGATAAAAGTATCAGGAAGGGATTTTTCTAATGAAGATATTTTTTCATTACTTAAAATGATTTTATCTTTTAAATAAACTTTACAATAGTGACCATAAGCTTCAATAAAAAGAATGTTGTTAAAATGGATTTGATGATGTTTTTTATCGCCTTTTAAGAAAAAACTTTCGGGTATTTTTTCTGTTTGATTTACAGGAATGTTGTTGTTTATTTCTTGCTGATTATTTGTAATGGTTTTATTGATAGCTTTAACAAAACGTTCAAAAGAAAAAGGCTTTAATAAATAATCTGAAATATTTAGTTCATATCCTTCTAAAGCAAATTCTTTGTAAGCAGTTGTTACAATTATTTTTGGTGGATTGGTTAAGGTTTTTAAGAAATCGAAGCCAGATAATTTAGGCATGTTAATGTCTAGAAACAACAAATCTACTTGCTCTTGATTTAAAAATTGCAAGGCTTCAAACGCATTGAAACAATTTCCGCTTTTCTTTAAATGCGGTAAATTATCACAATACTTCTCAATAATACGATGCGCAATTGGCTCGTCATCAATAATTAAATAATGCGTCATTTGGTGTCAATTTTAATAGCTAATTTATACACAGCATCGCTTTTGTTTATGGTTATTTGATGCTTCTTAGGATACAATAAATTTAAACGTTGTTTTAAATTATCTAAGCCAATTCCAGTTTCTGATTCAGTTTCTGATTGCTCATAATTATTTTCTATTTGAAAAAGAATAGTTTTTTTGTTTGTAGAAAGATTCATGTGAATATAAGCATTCTCTGTCAGTTTTTCTACTCCGTGTTTAAATGCATTCTCTAATAAAATAATATACAGCAACGGAGCAATTTTGTAATTAGTTATATTTATGTATTTAAATGTAATATCAACTTTTTTTTGATACCTGATTTTATGTAGTTCTATATAGTTTTGTAAATATTCAACTTCATCTTTTAAAGGCACTAAATCTTCCTTTCCCATATAGATTGTGTAACGCATCATATCAGATAATTTTAGCACAACATCTGGTGCATCATCAGATTTTTCTACTGTTAAGCCATATAAATTATTCAGTGTGTTAAAGAAAAAATGAGGATTTATTTGACTTTTTAATAGCGCTAATTCAGCTTTAGTTTTTTTTGATTCTACGTTTTTTAACCATCTCCATTGTTGAAAAATCCATCCTAAAATCAATAAAAAAAAAGGAATGGTTAAAATAATTTTAATCTCTTTTTCTTGCTGTAAGTACACGTTTAAATCATCAATATAAACTCTTATATATAAGAAGTAACCGATGCTTAATAGATAGAAAGCAATTGTAAAAAGCGCGTATTTTTTGAAGAATTTTGGAGCTATTATAGAAAATAAAGCTAAGCTGGTAATAATAATACCTATAAATGTAATAGGATTGTCAATTATTTCGGCATGGATATCATTAACAATAACAAGTATAAAAAAAAAGATTACGCCAATTAATTTTAGTGAAATTGATAGGTGTTTTTTTAGGAAATAAAAATAATAAATGGGCAATGAAAATAACAACCAATAAAAGATAAAACTTAACGTGTTTGATAAGTATTCTGAATTATCTATATAAATATGATCAAAATAAGTTAGCAACAGTACTAGGAGCCTGAAAATTATTAGCCCGTATATAAATGCTTTGTATTTTTTAAGAAATGTTTTCACTTAGTAAAGCTAATGATAATGTAATAAATAGAATACTATTTTACACAAACAATCAAAAATCAAGCATCAACAATTAAAAATGGGACTCAAAACGGTTTTAAGTTTATAAAGATGGTTTGTGTGTGGAAATGATAAGCAGTTGAGAATTATTATTTATCTAAAATTAAATCGGTTTTATGTTTGTAAGGAATTTAAAATCAATTTAAAAATGAAAAAATACATCTTAGCATTCGTAGTAACAATTGTGACTATAACAAGTACAATATCGCAAAATAATGAATTTAACAAAAAAGAAAAGAAATTAGTTTTAAAACTAATTTCAGAGAAATTACTAGCGTCTTATATCGATTTAGATGTTGCAAAAAAAATGTCTGCAACGATCATATCTAATTCAAAAAAATACAAGTCTATTTCTAATAAAAAAGAATTTTCTACAATACTTACAAAAGACTTACAAGAATTAAGTCATGATTTGCATTTAAAAGTGAATTTTGAGCCGAAAAAAATTGCACAAAGTAAACGTGTAATAACAAAAGAGATAAAACTTAAAAGAGATAAAATGATGGCTATGAAAATGGCAGAAATCAATTTTGGTTTTACAGAAACAAAAGTGTTAAACGGTAATATTGGTTATTTAAATTTGCGAATGTTCGCAGATATGAAGTACGCAAAAGAAACGGCAATTGCTGCTATGAGTTTTTTAAAAAATACCAATGCAATTATTATTGACTTAAGAAATAACGGTGGAGGTGTTCCAAACATGATGCAATTATTAGCAAGTTATTTTACGGATAAAAAACCAGTGTTACTAAGTAATTTTTATGAGCGTAAGACAAATAATAAAACACAGTTACTTACTTTCGAAAATATTGATGGTAAAAGGAAAACAAATACGCGACTATACATTTTAACAAGTAAAAAAACGTTTTCAGCAGCAGAAGCGTTTGCCTATACACTGAAACATTTAAATAAAGCAATAGTTGTTGGAGAAACAACTCGAGGAGGTGCAAACAGAACTAAAAGAGTGAATTTGAATAATAATTTTACAATCTCTATTCCGTATATTGAAGCAATGCATCCTGTCACAAAAACTAATTGGGAAGGAAAAGGCGTAAAACCAACTATTAAATCAACAAAGAAAGATGCTTTTATAGTTGCATATATTGATGCATTAGATAAAACTGTAAAACGAAATAAAAAAAATATTTTAAATAAAGTAGGATATACTTACTTACAAGAAAAAAATGTGGATTTTGCAATTAAATTATTTCAAAAGAACACAGAATTATATCCTAATGATGCCAATTCTTGGGATAGTTTAGGAGAAGCGTATTTTTATAAAAAAGATAAAAAAAATGCTTTATTAGCATATAAGAAAGCATTAGAATTAGATGCGTCATCAGCATCAGCAAAAAAAATGATTCAAAAACTAGAAAGTATTAAATAGTATGAAAAATAAGTTTTTAATAATAGGAATTATAATTGTTATAAGCCTTTTAGTTTTAATGTCTTTACAAGTATTTGCTCAGCCTAAAATTGTTGAAGGAAATCAAATCGAATTGCAAAAAACGTATACACATCATAAAAATGAAGTATGGGAGGTTAAGTTTAGTCCAAACAATTCATTAATGATTAGTGGAGGAATTGAACCAAACGCTAAAATTTGGTCTAGAATTACAGGTAAAGTTTTACATGATTTACCACACGAAATAGGAACGCCAACAGTAGATTTTAGTTCAACAGGAAAAGTTGTTGCAACAGGAGCGTATGATGGAAACGTTAGAATTTGGGACGTTAAAACAGGAGCTTTATTAAAAACCTTAAAAGGAGATGGTGGCACAATTTGGACTGTAAATTTTAGTCCAGACGGAAAGTTAATCGCCGCTGGCGGAAATGATGATAAAGTTTTTGTTTGGAATGTAAATACAGGGAAACTAATTTATGATTTTAACGACTCTCAAGAAAATATTTGGGAAGTTGTTTTTAACCCTACTGGCGAATTATTATTATCGTCAGGAAGTGATAATGCTATTAGAGTTTATGATGTTAAATCGGGCAAATTACTTCAAACAATTTTAGGGCATTCTATGGTGCCATTGTCAATGAATTTTAGTCCAAACGGAAAGTTATTAGCAAGTGCTGGAGATGATAAAATAGTTAAAATTTGGGACACCACTAATTGGCAATTATTGCACACTTTAAAAGGAGATAATCAGGCAATTCATTCGGTTGTTTTTATTGATAATGACAGGGTAATAGCAGGAGGAACAGACAAATCGATGATTGGAGAATTACTTGAATATCATTTTAAATTTTCAGGAGTAGTAAAACCAATTGTAGCAACTTTATGGGATGTAAAAAGCGAAAAAATTTTACAAACAATTTCAAATCATACCAATGATATTGGTTTGGGAATGGATGTTAGTTCTGACGGAAGACTAATTGCAACGCCAAGTAAAGATAAAACTGTTAAAGTTTGGAAAATCATTTAGGTAAATACTTTTTTTTAAAAAAAAAAGTGAATTTTTATTAGGATATTAAATTAAAATATTTGAATATTTGCACTCACGAAGTTCAATAACTTATTGACAATGTTATCAAGAAAGGTGGAGGGATTAGACCCGGTGAAACCTTAGCAACCCTTTGTACAAGACAAAGAAGGTGCTAAATTCTACTTAATTTTAAATTCATTTATTTAAAATTGGATAGATAACTCAAGTGCAATTATTCATCTATAATTGCTATAATTCTTCATAACATTTTTCTAGTAAGTACGTCAAAAAAAATTGACGCATTTGACTTTTGTTTTAATTTTTTATTATCTCAAAAAACAAGAAAAATGAGTACACAAAAATTCGCAACCAACGCGTTGCACGCAGGACATGATGTAAAACAAACAGGAGGCACAAGAGCAGTTCCTATTTATCAAACAACATCGTATGTTTTTAATGATTCAGACCATGCAGCAAACCTTTTTTCATTAAAAGAATTAGGATTTATTTACACACGATTAAACAATCCTACAAATCAAATTTTACAAGAGCGTTTGGCTAGTTTAGAAGGCGGAACAGGAGCTGTAGTATTTGCGTCAGGTACGGCAGCAATTTCAACAGGGTTATTAACGTTATTAAAAGCCGGTGATCATATTGTAGCCTCAAGTAGTTTGTATGGAGGAACCTACAATCTATTAAATGTAACCTTACCTAGATTAGGTATTACTACCACATTTGTGGACGCTTCTAATCCTGATAACTTTGCTAAAGCAGTACAGGATAATACAAGAGCTTTTTTCGTTGAATCATTAGGGAACCCGAAGTTAGATGTGTTAGATTTAAAAGGGATATCAAAACATGCAAAAAAAACTGAAGTTCCATTTATTGTTGATAATACAGTAGCTACACCAGCATTGTTAAATCCGATAGAACATGGTGCAAATATTGTAATTCATTCGTTAACAAAATACATTGGAGGTCAAGGAAACTCTTTAGGAGGCGCAATTATTGATGCAGGAACTTTTAATTGGGCAAATGGGAAATTCCCTGAATTTACAGAACCATCAGCAGGGTATCATGGTTTAGTATATCATGAAACTTTAGGAGCAGCTTCTTATACTTTCAAATTAATTTTAGAAGGATTAAGAGATTTCGGAGGAGCCTTAAGTCCTACGAATGCATTTAACATTATTCAAGGATTAGAAACATTAGATATCAGAATAAAAAAGCATAGTGAAAATGCTTTAAATATTGCTGCATGGTTAGAAGAGCAATCAGAAGTAGCTTGGGTAAATTACCCAGGTTTAGAAAGCAGTAAATATAACAAATTAGCAAAAACGTATTTACCAAAAGGACAAAGTGGTATTGTTACATTTGGTGTTAAAGGTGGTTATGAAGCTGCAAAAAAAGTTTCAGATAACACAAAACTTTTTTCATTATTGGCAAATATTGGAGATACAAAATCACTAATCATTCACCCTGCTAGTACAACACATCAACAATTAAGTGAACAAGCGCAAGAAAGTGCAGGAGTTACGAATGATTTAATTCGTTTATCAGTAGGGCTTGAAAATCTTGAAGATTTAAAAAGTGATTTAAAAGATGCTTTTTTAACAATATAAACATAAAAAAATCGAATGTATTGAATCTTATTTTTTTGAAGGGGAATAAGTTCATGTAAATCGTTCGATTTTATAGTAAAATAGATACAGTTGAAAAATACTTTAGCACATATAAATATTGTTGATTTTACCACAGAAAGCGGCGTTTTATTAAGTAAAATAGCATTAAGCTATCAGGTTTTTGGGGAAAAATTGGGAACAGCTCCTGTGGTATTAATCAATCATGCTTTAACAGGTAATAGTAATGTTGCTGATGTTACAGATGGTTGGTGGAAAGAATTAATAGGGAAAAACAAAGCGGTAAACACGCAAAAGTATACCGTTTTATGTTTTAACATTCCAGGCAACGGGTATGATGGTTTTTTAATAGAAAACTATAAAGATTTTATTGCAAGAGATATTGCTAAAGTTTTTTTAATAGGATTAGAAAAACTTAAAATAAAACAATTATTTGCTTTAATTGGTGGGTCATTAGGTGGTGGAATAGCTTGGGAAATGGCTGTTTTAAAACCTAAAATAACAAAACATTTGATTCCCATAGCAACCGATTGGAAATCTACTGATTGGTTAATTGGTAACTGCCAAATTCAAGAACAATTTTTAATAAATTCGAGCAATCCAGTGCACGATGCTCGCATGCATGCAATGTTATGTTATAGAACTCCAAAATCGTTTAAAGAACGTTTTCATCGATCAAAAAGAGAAGATTCAGAAGTTTTTAATGTAGAAAGTTGGCTGTTACATCACGGTAAAAAATTACAAGAACGTTATCAACTAGCGTCTTATAAATTAATGAATCAATTATTAAAAACGATTGATGTAACCAAAGGAGAAAATAATTCGGAAATTTTAAAAAAAATTAAAGCAGATATACATATCGTAGGAGTAGATTCTGACTTGTTTTTTACTGCTGAAGAAAATAGAGAAACTCAAAAAGAGCTAGCCTTAGTAAACGCAAATGTTACGTATAACGAAATAAATTCGGTTCACGGACACGATGCTTTTTTGATTGAATACGAGCAATTAGAAAAAATAATAGCGCCAATATTCAATCTAAATTCAAAAAATAATCAAATGAAAATAATCAAATTTGGCGGAAAATCGCTGTCGAATAAAGGAATTACAAATGTAATTTCAATTATAGAGCAAAAAGTAAACGATCAAGAAAATATAGCTGTGGTTGTATCAGCAAGAGGAAATGCGACGGATCAATTAGAAGAAATTTTAGAAAAAGCAGCAAAGAACGCTCCTTATCAAGATCAATTTGAAGCGCTTAAATATGAGCAGTCGCAATTAACACCATTGATTGACTTTTCTCCTGAGTTTTCTCGTTTAGAAAAATTTTTTGAAGGTGTTAGTTTATTAGGAGATTATAGTAAAAAAATAAAAGACGAAGTTTTAGCTCAAGGAGAGTTGTTATCAACAAAAACAGTTGCCGCACTTTTAAATGAAAAAGGGATAAATGCTAATATTACCGATGCTAGAACGTTGATAAAAACGGATGATAATTTTGGAAATGCACAGCCAATTATAAATATTTCGAAAGAAAATGTAGTAAAGCATTTTAAAAAACATAATGGAGATACTGTAAATATTGTAACAGGTTTTATTGCTTCTAATTTAAAAGGAGAAACGACTACGCTTGGACGAAATGGAAGTAATTATACCGCATCATTATTAGCAAATTATTTAGATGCAAATGAGTTACAAAACTATACGCATGTTGATGGAATTTTTACTGCAAATCCTGATTTAGTTGCTGATGCAAAAAAAATAGAAGAACTATCTTTTTCAGAGGCTAATGAATTGGCAAATTTTGGCGCTAATATTTTACACGCAAAAACAATTATTCCGTTATTAGAAAAAAATATAAATCTTCGTATTTTAAATACGTTTAACCCTGCGGATAAAGGAACATTAATTACAGCTAAATCAAATTCAAAAGGCATAAAATCATTATCGGTTTTAGACAATGTAGCATTGCTAAATTTTGAAGGACGAGGTTTGTTGGGTAAAGTAGGTGTAGATGCACGTATTTTTAGAGCCTTAAGTAATAATGGCATTAGTGTAAGTATTATTTCGCAAGGTTCATCAGAAAGAGGTATTGGTTTAGTAATTGATAAAGAAAAGGCAGCAGCAGCTGTACAAGCTTTAGAACAAGAGTTTGAAAGTGATTTTTATACCAAAGATGTAAATCAAATTTCAATTATAGATAATGTCGCTGTAATATCAATTATAGGTCAAGATTTAAGTGAGTTTCATCATCCGTATAATGCGTTGATAAAAAACCAAATTGTACCATTATTATTTAACAATACAATTTCAGGAAAAAATGTAAGTTTGGTTGTTAAAAAAGAACAATTACACAAGGCGTTAAATGTAATTCATGGGCAAGTTTTTGGAGTTGCAAAGAAAATAAATATAGCCATATTTGGTAAAGGATTAGTTGGAGGAACTTTAATTAATCAAATTATAAAAAATACCAAATCTATATTAGAAAGAAAAAAAATACAGTTAAATATTTTTGCCATAGCGGGCTCTAAAAAAGTATTATTAAGTAGCGATGGAGCTGTAGAAAATTGGAAAACAATTTTAAAAAATAATGATGAGGAAACGCATATTGTTGATAGCGTAATAGATTTTGCTAAAAAACATCATCTCGAAAACTTAATAGCTGTTGATAATACTGCAAGTAGTGAATTTACAGAAAATTACATTCCATTAATAGAAAACGGTTTCGATTTAGTTTCTTCTAATAAAATAGCAAATACGGTATCTCATGATTTTTATAAAAAACTACGAAAAACATTAGAAATAAATACCAAATCATAT
Organism: Tenacibaculum soleae; assembly: GCF_030549005.1. NCBI lineage: Bacteria > Pseudomonadati > Bacteroidota > Flavobacteriia > Flavobacteriales > Flavobacteriaceae > Tenacibaculum > Tenacibaculum soleae. The sequence continues at coordinate 115,580 of NZ_JAUOSW010000009.1, read as the reverse complement.
TTGTATGAAACCAATGTTGGTGCAGGTTTACCGCTAATAGATACCATTAAGTTATTGCACGATTCTGGCGAAAATATTACACGTATTAGAGGAGTTTTTTCAGGATCTTTAAGTTATTTATTTAATAAGTTTTCTTCGGATGAAGTTCTGTTTTCAAACGTATTACAAGAAGCTATTGATAGCGGATTTACAGAACCAGACCCACGAGAAGATTTATGTGGAAATGATGTAGCTCGAAAATTATTGATTTTGGCTCGTGAGCTAGATTTAGAAAATGAATTTGAAGATATAGCAATTGAAAATTTAATTCCATCAGAATTTAGAGATATTTCAGCATCAGAATTTTTATCAAACTTAGATAAATTAAATCCAGTATTTAAAAATCAAAAAGAAGCACAAGATAAAGATCATGTATTGCGATATATAGGCGATTTACATGGCGATTTATCAAAAGCAAAAGGAGAACTAGATGTAAAATTAGTATCGGTACCAACAAGTTCGCCTTTAGGAAGTTTAAAAGGATCGGATGCTATTTTTGAAATTTATACAGAATCGTACGGAGAACAACCCATTGTAATTCAAGGAGCAGGAGCAGGAGCAGAAGTAACAGCGAGGGGTGTTTTTGGAGATATTTTACGATTAGCAAACAAACAATAATTAAAGATTAAAAAGTATTTAACTATAAATAGGTTATTTGATTAAAGAGTATAAAACAAACAATATGAGTAAAAATTTCGAAACTGAAGCAATTAGAACACAAACTGAACGATCGCAATTTTCAGAACATTCTACACCTTTATACTTAACTTCTAGTTTTGTATTTGATGATGCAGAAGATATGCGAGCGTCTTTTGCTGAAGAAAAAGAGAAAAATTTATATAGCCGATTTTCAAACCCAAATACAACAGAATTTGTAAATAAAATTGTGGCAATGGAAAAAGCCGAAGCGGGCTATGCTTTTGCAACAGGAATGGCAGCTGTTTTTTCTACTTTCGGAGCTTTGCTAAATGCAGGAGATCATATTGTTTCTTGCCGATCTGTTTTTGGTTCTACGCATAGTTTGTTTACTAAATATCTACCAAAATGGAATATTGAAACAAGTTACTTTAAAATAAATGAAGTTGATAAAATTGAAAGTTTAATTCAGCCCAATACTAAAATATTATATGCAGAGACACCTACCAACCCAGCCGTTGATATTATTGATTTAGAATTATTAGGTAAAATTGCAAAAAAGCATAACATATTATTAGTAATTGACAATTGTTTTGCAACGCCATACCTACAAAACCCGATAGATTTTGGAGCAGATATTGTTATCCATTCAGCAACAAAATTAATTGACGGACAAGGAAGAGTTTTAGGCGGGGTAACTGTTGGAAAAGCTGATTTAATTCGTGAAATTTATTTGTTTTCAAGAAATACAGGTCCAGCAATGTCACCGTTTAATGCTTGGGTATTATCTAAAAGTTTAGAAACATTAAGTATTCGAGTAGAAAAACATTGCGAAAACGCCTTGAAAGTTGCCGAGTTTTTAGAGGCGCATGAAAATGTGAATATAGTAAAATATCCGTTTTTAAAATCGCATCCAAAATATGAAGTTGCAAAAAAACAAATGCGCTTAGGAGGTAATATTGTTGCTTTTGAAGTTAAAGGAGGTATTGAAGCAGGACGTAAATTTTTAAACGCAATAAAAATGTGCTCATTATCTGCAAACTTAGGAGATACAAGAACCATTGTTACGCACCCAGCATCTACAACACATAGTAAATTAAGTATTGAAGATCGATTAGAAGTAGGAATTACAGATGGTTTGGTACGATGTTCGGTTGGGTTAGAAAACGCTATTGATATTATTAATGATTTAAAACAAGCTTTAGAGAATTAACAACTAAATAAAAAGTGTATTTTTGTGGTATGCTTTCTAAAAAAACGAAATACGGCTTAAAGGCACTAACATTTATTGCTAGGCAAGAAAAAGGAGATAAGGTGCAAATTGCAACGATATCTAAAAGCGAAAATATTTCACACAAATTTTTAGAAAGTATATTACTTACCTTACGAAGAGCCGGTTTTTTAGGCGCCAAAAAAGGCAAAGGCGGTGGCTACTATATGTTAAAAGATGCATCAGAAATTAAAATGACAGATGTTATTAGAACCCTTGAAGGTCCTATAGCTATGTTACCTTGCGTTAGTTTAAATTACTACGAAAAATGTAGTGATTGCCCTGATGAAGATGCGTGTTCTGTTCATAAATTAATGATTCAAGTTAGAGACAATACACTTCAAGTTCTTAGAAATAATACCCTTGCCGATTTAGTATAATTTTCCACAAATGTTATCGTTTTGTAAAAATTTTAAATAAATGTTTTTTTATCTAAAATGTATACCTACATTTGTTGAATCTTAAAACCTAGTTACCCGATAGGGTATTTAATTTTAAAAATGATTTTAGAACAATTAGTAGCAGATAAAAAAAATTATAAGTCAGATAAAACTTCAGAAAATCCGATACGAAGTTTTGTTAAATCGGTTAGTTGGAGAGTTATCGGAACTATTGATACAATTTTAATTTCTTGGTTAATTACAGGAGAGTTAACCTTAGCATTTTCAATAGGAAGCATAGAGTTAGTAACAAAAATGATATTGTATTTCTTTCATGAAAGAATTTGGAATAAAATAAAATGGGGAAAATAATGAGCTTAAAAGAAGAGTTGAATATAGCTGAACTAAATAAAGGTTTAGAAAAATTGAGCCCAAAAGAAATTATAGAATGGGTTTTTGAATTGAAACAAAAAACGATCATTACTACAAATTTCAGACCCTATGAAGTAGCTATCTTACATTTAATAGCAACAAAAAATCCTTCAATAAAAGTTATTTGGTGTGATACAGGTTATAACACACCACAAACTTATAAACATGCTGAAGAGTTAATAGATAAATTAAACTTAAACGTAGCGTTGTATGTGCCAAAGCAAACGGTTGCACATCGTAATATTACCATAGGGCTTCCATCAATAGAAGATGAAAATCATGCAGTTTTTACCGAGCAAGTAAAATTAGAACCTTTTAAAAGAGCGATGGCTGAGCATCAACCAAAAATATGGTTTACCAATTTACGAAAAGGACAAACAGCATTTAGAGACGGTATAGGCGTGCTTTCTTTTAGTAAAGATGGTATTTTAAAAGTGAGCCCTTTTTATCATTGGTCTGATGAAGATTTAGATAAATATTTAAAAGAACACAATTTACCAAATGAGTTTAAATACTTCGATCCAACAAAAGTAGAAAGTAACAGAGAATGTGGTTTACATATTTAAAAGATATGATTATGAATACAAAAACAATACAAGTAGGTGCACTAGAAAGTGAAGCTATATATATATTTAGGGAGGTAGTCGCTCAATTTGAAAAACCAGTGTTATTATTTTCGGGGGGAAAAGACAGTATAACACTGGTGCGACTCGCACAAAAAGCATTTTATCCAGCTAAAATTCCGTTTCCTTTAATGCACATAGACACAGGGCATAATTTTCCTGAAACTATTGAGTTTAGAGACCGTTTAGCAAAAGAATTAGGGGTTGAACTAATCGTTAGAAATGTTCAAGACAATATCGATAAAGGTAGAGTAAAAGAAGAAAAAGGGAGATACGCGAGCCGAAACATGTTACAAACAGAAACGTTATTAGATGCAATTGATGAGTTCGGCTTTGATGCATGTATCGGTGGAGCGCGTAGAGATGAAGAAAAAGCAAGAGCAAAAGAACGTATTTTTTCTGTTCGTGACGATTTTGGACAGTGGGATGAAAAAAATCAACGACCAGAGTTATTTGATATGTTAAACGGAAAAATTGATTTAGGACAAAATGTACGTGTCTTTCCTATTTCAAACTGGACAGAGTTAGATGTTTGGTCATACATCCAAAAAGAAAACATCGAAATACCATCCATTTATTTCGCCCACAAAAGAGCCACTTTTTTAAGAGACGGTTTAATATGGTCGGCAGAAGACGATGTAGTTTATAGAGATGAAGATGAAGAAGTGCAAGAGCGAATGGTACGTTTTAGAACCGTAGGTGATATGAGTTGTACTGCCGCTGTATTGTCCGACGCAATAGATATTGATACCGTTGTAAACGAAATAAAAGTTTCAACCATATCAGAACGTGGCGCTCGAATAGATGATAAACGCTCAGAAGCAGCCATGGAAAAACGTAAACAACAAGGATATTTTTAAAATAATAAGGGCGTTTTAACAGGCTTTACACTGTATCTTTTTTTGAGAAAAACAAAAAAAGGATGCCGTTGCAATCCCTAACGCACTTACCAACAAATATTCCGAAAGCCTAAAAAGCTTTGTGATTATCAATAAAATAAATACGAATACCGCTAAAAGTTAAAAACTAATAGCAAATAGCAAATAAAATGAACGTATTAAAAATAGCAACAGCAGGTAGTGTAGATGATGGTAAAAGTACCTTAATCGGACGTATTTTATACGACACCAAATCACTAACTGATGATAAATTAGAAGCCATTGAAGAAAAAAGTAAACAAAGAGGTTTTGATTACTTAGACTTTTCATTAGCTACCGACGGTTTAGTGGCAGAAAGAGAGCAAGGAATTACAATCGATGTAGCACACATATACTTTTCAACACCAAAAACCAGTTTTATAATAGCCGATACTCCTGGGCATATTGAGTATACCAGAAACATGGTTACAGGTGCATCAAACTCACAAGCATCTATTGTTTTAATTGATGCTCGTAACGGAGTAATTGAGCAAACCTATCGTCACTTTTTTATAAACACATTATTACGCGTAAAAAACGTGGTAATAGCCATTAATAAAATGGATTTAGTTGATTTTTCAGAAGAAAAATTTAACGAAATAAAAAATGAAATAGAATATTTAGCAAGTAAAAGTGCTTATAAAGGTCAAAAATTAACGTTCATTCCTATGTCTGCCTTAAAAGGTGACAATGTTGTTGAAAAGTCAGAAAATACACCTTGGTATAAAGGCGAAACATTATTAGATCACTTAGAAAGTTTAGTTTCAGAAGATTTAGAAGAAGTTTCTCAAACACGTTTTCCTGTGCAAACAGTAATACGACCTAAAACTGACGAGTATCATGATTTTAGAGGTTATGCCGGTAAAATTTATGGAGGCGATTTAGCTGTTGGCGATTCCGTTACCGTTTTACCATCAGCAACCACATCAAAAATAAAAAGTATTAACTTTTTTGATGAAGAGTATTTACAGGCAAAAAGAGGAAGTTCGGTAACACTTACTTTAGAAGATAATGTAAATGTAAGTAGAGGAGATATGTTGGTAAAACTAGATGAGCAACCAACAGTTACAAAAGAGTTGAATGCAACTATTTGTTGGATGGATAAAGAACCTTTACAAGCCGCTAATAAATATTACGTTAAACACGGGGTAAATGATGTACAAGCAAAAATAACAAGCTTAACATCACTTATAAAACCTGATTTTTCAGGAAAAGAAGAAAACCCATCAGCATTAGCGTTAAATGAAATAGGTGAAGTTTCTTTAAAAGTAAGTAAACCATTATTCGTAGATGCTTATAGTAAAAATAAAGCAAACGGAACTTTTATTTTAATCAATCCAAAAACCAATAATACAGCCGGAGTAGGTTTTATTAAGTAATTTAAAGTAGGTATGGCAATTATAATAACAGATGAGTGCATCAATTGTGGAGCATGTGAACCAGAATGCCCAAATACAGCTATTTATGAAGGTGCTGAAGATTGGAAATATAGTGATGGAACCTCGTTAATAGGAGATGTAAAACTAAAATATGGTATTACAGTAGATGCAGACGAAACACAAGAAGCAATCTCAGATGAATACTATTTTATTTCTCCAGATAAATGTACCGAATGTATCGGTTTTCACGAAGAGCCACAATGTGCAGCCGTTTGTCCGGTAGACTGTTGTGTGCCTGATGATGACCATGTAGAAACAGAGGAAGAATTATTGACAAAACAAAAATTCTTACATAATTAATTAAAAAGTAACGCTTACAAGCTTTAATATATATAGTAATGCAAAGTTTTAGAACCGAAATAGAAAACCCAATTGTAGAAAAAGACATTCTAGAATTAGAAAGAAAAATTCAACTTTTTAAAGAAGGTAAAATAGACGAAGAACGTTTTCGTAGTTTACGTTTGGCAAGAGGAGTTTACGGTCAGCGTCAGTTTGGTGTACAAATGATTCGTATAAAATTACCGTTTGGTAGGGTTACAAGCGAGCAATTACACAGAATTTCTGATGTTTCAGATGAGTATTCTCGTGGAAGATTACATATTACTACAAGACAAGATATTCAAATACATCACGTAAGTTTAGATAGAACGCCAGAATTATGGGCGCAACTAGAAAAAGACGATATTACTTTAAGAGAAGCTTGTGGTAATGCAGTAAGAAATATTACAGCATCAGAAACAGCAGGAATTGATGTAAATGAGCCTTTTGATGTTTCACCTTATGCAGATGCTACGTTTAAGTTCTTTTTAAGAAACCCTATTTGTCAAGAAATGGGACGTAAGTTTAAAATGTCTTTTTCGGGTACAGATGATGATACAGCAATTAGTTTTATTCATGATTTAGGGTTTATAGCAAAAATAAAAACTGAAAACGGAGTAACTAAAAAAGGATTTAAGGTGTTATTAGGTGGTGGTTTAGGATCACAGCCAAGACATGCAGATGTTATTTACGACTTTTTAGAAGAAGATGTTTTAATACCAACAATTGAAGGTGTTTTAAGAATTTTTGATCGATTTGGTGAGCGTGCAAAACGCGCAAAAGCAAGATTAAAATTTTTAGTAAAAGATTTAGGAGTTGATACTTTTTTACAATTAGTATCTGATGAGGTAAATGCGTTAGAAAATAAAACATTTAAAGTAGATACTACCGAGTTTGAGCAGCCAATCTCTTTTCAAGAAATTTCAATTCCTTCAGTAAAAATTGAAGATGAATCAGCGTATAAAAAATGGAAAGAAACCAATGTAATCAAACAAAAACAAGAGGGTTTATTTGCAATAGGGCTTAAAATTCACTTAGGTGATTTTTACACACCAAAAGCACGTTTGTTAGCAGATTTAGTTAAAAAATATGCAGCAAATGAAATTCGTTTAACTTTACGTCAAAACATTTTAATTCGTCATGTAAAAGAAGAATTGTTACCTTTTTTCTATGTAGAATTACAAAAATTAGGTTTTGCAAAAGCAGGTTATAATTCTACTGCCGATATTACAGCATGTCCAGGAACTGATACTTGTAATTTAGGAATTTCGAGTAGTACAGGAATAGCGGTAGAACTAGAAAAGGTATTAGAAGAAGAATATCCAGCATATTTAAACAATAAAGAAATCGCTATTAAAATTAGTGGTTGTATGAATGCTTGTGGGCAACATAATATGGCACACATTGGTTTTCAAGGAATGTCTATAAAAGTAGGCGCTTTACAAGCACCAGCATTACAAATTTTAATAGGTGGAGGTATTTTAGGTGATGGAAAAGGACGTTTTTCTGATAAATTAGTTAAAGTACCAAGTAAAAGAGGTCCGGAAGCATTACGTATTTTATTAAATGATGTAGAGGCAAATCAGCAAGAAGATGAAACTTTTTTAGCGTATTATGACCGTCAAGGAAAAACATATTTTTATGATTTGTTAAAAGGATTATCTGATACATCAAACTTAGCGCCAAGTGATTTTATTGATTGGGGACATTCAGAAAATTATGTAAAAGCAATTGGAGTAGGTGAATGTGCGGGAGTTGTAATTGATTTAATAGCAACACTTTTATTTGAAAGTGAAGAAAAAATTACAAACTCAGCAGAAGCTTTAAAAGAAAATCAATTTTCAGATAGTATTTATCATTCATACACCTCTTTAGTTAATACAGCAAAAGCTTTATTAATTGCCGAAAATATAAAAACAAACACACAAGCAGGTATTATTACAAGCTTTCAAGAACATTTTGTAGCTATAGGTAAAATTAATTTAGATGTTAGTTTTGAAGATGTAGTTTATCAAATTAAGAGAGAAAACCCAACAAAAGCATTTGCTGAAAGTTATTTAAATGATGCAAAATCGTTTTATAATAAAGTAGATGCTTTTAGAAAACAAGAAGTAAGTAATGCTTAATAAAACACCAAAATTAACCGTTGTTGGCGCTGGTCCTGGAGATGTAGATTTAATTACAGTAAAGGCAATTAAAACGTTAAAAAAAGCTGATGTTGTTTTATACGACGCTTTGGTAAATGAAGATTTATTAGAGTTTATAAATCCGAATGCAGAACAAATTTTTGTTGGAAAAAGAAGAGGGTGTTATAAATATCAGCAAGATCAAATTAACGAATTAATTGTAGCAAGAGCAAAAAGTCACGGTCATGTAGTTCGTTTAAAAGGAGGAGATCCTTTTATTTTCGGGCGCGGTGCTGAAGAAATGGAATATGCTGCTGGTTTTGGAGTAGAAGTAGCTGTTGTACCAGGAATTTCATCATCATTAGCGGTGCCAGCATCTCAAAATATACCACTTACAAAACGTGGAAGTGCTGAAAGTTTTTGGGTAATTACAGGTACCACGAAAGATCACAAGTTGTCAAACGATGTTGCTTTGGCAGCAAAATCTAATGCAACAGTGGTGGTGTTAATGGGAATGGGGAAATTACCTGAAATTGTAAAATTATTTAAACAAGAAAATAAAAATAATTTACCAGTAGCAATTATTCAAGATGGCACAACATCAAGAGAAAAAGTTGGTATAGGAACCGTAGATACTATTTTAGAAATTGTTCAAAAGAATGAAATAAGTAATCCTGCGATTATTGTTTTAGGCGAGGTTGTTAAACATCGACAAGATTTAAATAAAGTGCAACAAGAAGTTATTAATAAAGAGTTTACTTTAGCTTAAAAAAATAATTTTATAATGGTAAAGCAACAAGTAAAAAGAACAATAAGAATAACTAAATATGTTTTGTATAAAGAAACATCTTTAGATTATATAGAAAATTTTTGGTCTTTTATAGGTGCTTTTATCGGAATAGGAATTATCGCTTTTATACAATCTTTTTATTTATCAAAACTTGAAAATGTTTTTTTAATAGGATCGTTTGGAGCCACGTGTGTTTTAGTGTATGGAGCAATTCAAAGTCCGTTAGCACAGCCAAGAAATTTAATTGGTGGGCATGTTTTATCGGCAATAATTGGTGTTACAATTGCTAAATTTTTACCCGATATTATTTGGTTAACAGCACCGTTAGCAGTTTCAACATCTATTGTGTTAATGCAGTACACAAAAACATTGCATCCACCAGGAGGCGCAACGGCTTTAATAGCGATAATAGGAACAGAAAAAATAAAAACATTAGGGTATTTATATGTATTGTCGCCTGTTTTAAGCGGAACGTTAATTTTATTTGTAGTAGCTTTATTGATAAACAATATAACTAAACACAGAAGTTATCCTACCAATAAAAAGTTTACAAGAATATTTAAAAAAGTAAAAAAAGGAAATTGATTTTAAAGGAGGTAAAATGAATGAAGAAAGAAACAATTTATATCCGATTTTTTTAAAAACAGAACAATTAGAAATACTTATTGTTGGTGGAGGATTTGTAGCATTAGAAAAATTATCTTTTTTATTAAAGTCTAGTCCTAATGCTAAAGTAACCATGGTTTCGCCATTTTTTAGAGAAGAAACAAAAGAATTAGCAACTAATTTTGACGTTGTTATGCTTGTTGATGTTTATAATAAAATCTATTTAAAAGACAAACATATTGTAGTTGCAACAACTGATAAGGTTGATGTAAATATTGAAGTTTATAAAGATTGTAAAAAACAAAATATATTGGTAAATGTTGCTGATAATCCACCATATTGCGATTTTTATATGGGCGGAATTGTAACCAAAGGAAATGTAAAAATAGCCATTTCTACTAATGGTAAATCGCCAACAACTGCCAAAAGATTACGTCAGTTTTTTGAGGAAGTAATTCCCAATAATATTAACGATTTAGTACAAAATTTAAATAAATATAGAAAAACCCTTAGAGGAGATTTTGAGGATAAAGTTGAAAAACTAAACGAATTTACGAAGAGTTTAGTAGAAAAATAGCGTAACGTTATTGCGAACAAAGTAAAGTAATTAGTTGATTTAAAAAGAGATTGCTTAGTTTTTTTCGTTCGTAATGACAAATAAATAAAATTATGATTACAACAGATATACTAATTATTGGAGCAGGACCAACAGGGTTATTTACTATTTTTGAAGCAGGTTTATTAAAATTAAAATGTCATTTAATTGATGCTTTGCCACAACCAGGAGGGCAATGTTCAGAAATTTATCCGAAGAAACCTATTTATGATATTCCGGCATATCCAGAAATTTTAGCAGGTGATTTAACCGATAAATTATTAGAGCAAACAAAACAATTTGAACCAGGTTTTACCTTAGGTGAACGAGCAAATACAATTGAAAAACAAGAAGACGGAACTTTTATTGTAACCACTAATAAGGGTACCAAACACCAAGCGCCAGTTGTAGCTATTGCTGGAGGTTTAGGAAGTTTTGAACCTCGTAAGCCACCGATTCCTAATATTGCAGATTTTGAGGATAAAGGGGTCGAATATATTATTCGTGATCCAGAACTGTATAGAGATAAAAAAGTGGTAATTTCTGGAGGTGGAGATTCGGCTTTAGATTGGGCGATTTTCTTATCAGATGTAGCATCCGAAGTAACCTTGATTCATAGAAGAAATGAATTTAGAGGAGCGTTAGATTCAGTTGAAAAGGCACAAGAATTAAAAAATTTAGGGAAAATTAATTTAATTACTCCAGCTGAAGTAAAAGGAATTTTAGGGAAAGAGCACGTTACAGGAGTAGCCGTTGAAAAGAAAGGAGAAGACCCTTTTATTATTGATACAGATCACTTTATTCCTTTATTTGGATTATCACCAAAATTGGGGCCAATAGCAGATTGGGGATTAGAAATTGAAAAAAATGCGATTAAAGTTAACAATGCTTTAGATTATCAAACAAATATTCCTGGTATATTTGCAATTGGAGATGTAAATACGTATCCTGGTAAGCTAAAGTTAATTTTATGTGGCTTTCACGAAGCAACTTTAATGTGTCAGAGTGCTTATAAAATCATTCATCCAGATAAAAAATATGTAATGAAATATACTACGGTAGGTGGAGTTGAAGGTTTTGATGGAACTAAAAAGGAAGCACCAAAAGCAGTAGTAAAAGCAATTCAGTAATAAGTTTAATACTAAATAATGTCAGCAGATATCAATATAAAAATAACAGATAGAGAAGGAGTACTTCACGAAATTATTGCACCGACAGATATGGCAATGAATTTAATGGAAGTAATTCGTTCATACGAATTAGCAGAAGAAGGTACCATAGGCGTTTGCGGTGGTATGGCAATGTGTGCCTCGTGTCAATGTTATGTGAAATCTGAACATGAATTACCTGAAATGGGAATTGATGAAGATATGATGTTAGCTGAAGCTTTTCATGTTGAAGACAATAGCCGTTTAGGTTGCCAAATTCAAATGAAACCAGAACTAGAAGGATTGGAAGTTGAATTAGCACCAGAAATATAGTATGCCGTTAAAAAATTATAAACTAACCTTAAAAGACACCGTAGAAGAATTTACAAAGAAATTATTTTATGCACTTTTTGATGAAAATTATTATCAAGAAAACATAAAAACAATACAAAGTTTATTTCTTCAAATAACAAAATCATTAGCGATTAATGATACTGATAAAATTTGGGAAGCATATAAAAGTAAGTTTAAAGAAATTCGTAAAAAATTAGATTTAGATGCCATTGCTTTTGAAAAAACAGATCCAGCAGCAAAAAGTTTAGCGGAGGTATACTTAGCATATCCAGGCTTTCATGCCATTGCAGTTTATCGTTTAAGCCATGAGTTGGTAAAGTTAAACGTACCTGTTTTACCAAGAATGATGAGTGAATATACTCATGGAGTTACAGGTACTGATATTCATCCAGGAGCAACCATTGGAAACTCGTTTTTTATAGACCATGCTACCGGAATTGTTATAGGTGAAACTACTCTGATAAAAGAAAATGTAAAAATTTATCAAGGAGTTACCTTAGGCGGGATACAAGTAAAAAAGAGTTTAGCAGAAACAAAAAGACACCCAACGATTGAAAAAAATGTAACTATTTACGCAAACGCTACTATTTTAGGAGGAGAAGTTGTAATAGGTGAAAATAGTATTATAGGGGCTAATGTATGTGTTACCGAATCTGTACCACCTAAATCGTTAGTAATATATCAATCAGAAAATAAAATTGTTTCATTAGATAAAGTTTAAATTATGAAAGCAAAAAAAATAACCGACTTTGTCGGAAACACCCCTTTAATAGAGGTTAGTAATATTTTAAATAAAAAAGGAGTACGTTTATTTTTAAAATTAGAAGGACACAATCCAGGAGGAAGTGTCAAAGATAGAGCTGCTTACAATATGATTTTTGAGGCTTTAAACCGAAGAAACATTAAAAAAGGAGATCATCTAGTTGAAGCAACTAGTGGAAATACAGGGATCGCTTTAGCATTTATATCAAAAGTATTAGGGCTACATATGACGTTGGTAATGCCTGAAAGTGCAACTGAAGAACGTGTAAAAACAATGAAAGCTTATGGAGCCGAAGTTTTATTAACACCAAAAGAAGAAGGTATTGAAGGCGCTAGAGATTTAGCACAAAAGCTACGCTATAAAGAAGGGTATTTTATGTTAAATCAGTTTGAAAATAATGATAATTGGAAAGCGCATTATAAAACCACAGGACCTGAGATTTGGAAAGATACTGAGGGGGAAGTAACACATTTTGTATCTGCCATGGGAACTACAGGTACTATTATGGGAGTTTCTACGTACTTGAAAGAACAAAATCCTAAGGTTAAAATTATAGGAGCACAACCAACCGATGGTTCTAAAATACCTGGTATTAGAAAATGGTCTAAAGAATATTTGCCAAAAATTTTCGATAAGTCAAAAGTTGATGAAATTATTGAGGTTAGCGAAAACCAAGCACGAAATATGACACGTAAACTTGCGAGTCAAGAAGGAGTTTTTGGAGGTATGAGTAGTGGTGGCGCAGTACACGTAGCATTACAAGTAGCAGAAAAGATTGAAGAAGGTATTATTGTAGCTGTTATTTGTGATATAGGTGATAGATATTTATCATCCAATTTATATAATTATTAAAAAAATGATGTAAAAACAAAAAAAGTTTGTTTATTTGCATTATAATAGTTCATTAACTTTATAAATGTTATCAAGAAAGGTGGAGGGATTAGACCCTGTGAAACCTTAGCAACCCTATGTGTAAACAAAGAAGGTGCTAAATTCTACTTAAAAAATTGTAGTAAATATAATTTTTAAGAGAGATAACGGAAAGACTTTCCTCTTTTCCTGATAACATGTACAATATAAAATATCAGGAATGTCAAACATTTACCAAGAAATACAAAAACGAATTCTCATACTCGACGGAGCAATGGGTACTATGCTTCAGGCATATAAATTTACCGAAGAAGATTTTAGAGGAGAACGTTTTAAAGAATATCCAATACCGTTACAGGGAAATAACGATTTACTTTCTATCACACAGCCAGAGGCAATAAAAACAATTCATGCAAAGTATTTTGAGGCTGGTGCCGATATTATAGAAACCAATACCTTTTCAGGAACTACCATTGCAATGGCCGATTATCAAATGGAAAATTTGGTGTATGAATTAAATTATGAATCTGCTAAAATTGCAAAAGAAGTAGCTATAGAGTTTACAGTCAAAGAACCACACAAACCAAGGTTTGTTGCAGGATCAATAGGACCAACAAACAGAACAGCAAGTATGTCGCCAGATGTAAATGATCCTGGTTATAGAGCAGTAACTTTTGATGAGCTTCGTATTGCTTATAAAGAACAAGTTGAAGCTTTATTGGATGGCGGAGCTGATATTTTATTAGTTGAAACTGTTTTTGATACCTTAAATGCAAAAGCCGCATTATTTGCTATTGAAGAAGTAAAAGACGAGCGAAAAATAGAAGTGCCTGTAATGTTAAGTGGCACAATTACCGATGCCAGTGGAAGAACTTTATCTGGGCAAACTGCCGAAGCGTTTTTAATTTCAGTATCTCACATTCCGTTATTATCTGTTGGATTTAACTGTGCTTTAGGCGCCAATTTATTACAACCTCACTTAGAAGCAATTACTTCAAAAACAGATTTTGCTACGTCTGCACATCCTAATGCAGGGTTGCCAAATGCTTTTGGTGAGTATGATGAAACTGCTGAAGAAACTGCCGAACAAATTGAAGAGTATTTAAAGAAAAACTTGGTTAATATTGTTGGTGGTTGCTGCGGTACAACGCCAGAACATATTAAAGCAATAGCAGATTTAGCATTAAAATATTCACCAAGAAAATTTAAAACAACCTAAACTATGAAAAATATAATTCAATTAATTTTAGTTACAATCTTACTAGTTTCTTGTAATAATCTAGATAAAAAAGAAGCTATAAAAATTAATATCCAAGGTACTTGGAAGTTAGTATATGGTGAGGTTAAAGAAAACGATTCCATAAAGGTTAAAGATTTGTCTAAAGCAGATTTTATTAAAATTATAAACAAAAGTCATTTCGCATTTTTTAATCAACCAAAAGAAACAGCAGCAGGATTTTATGGCGGCGGCGGTAGTTATACTTTAGAAGGGAATAATTACAAAGAAACCTTAAATTATATTTCGGTTGATGCTATTAGGGGCCATGTATTTCCATTTACAGTAAAAATTACTGGTGATACCTTAATTCAATATGGATTAGAAGAAGTAAAAGAAGCAGGGATTCATAGAGATATTATTGAAAAATATATCAGAATTAAATAAGTAACATTATTAAAAGATGAGTGTAAAAGCGAATAAATATATGAAACTTTCGGGCTTAGAACCTTTAGTTTTAAGTGAACATACCAATTTTATTAATGTTGGAGAGCGCACAAATGTTGCAGGATCTCGTAAGTTTTTAAGGTTGATAAAAGAAGAAAAGTTTGATGAAGCTTTAGCAATAGCAAGGCACCAGGTTGAAGGAGGAGCTCAGATTATCGATGTAAATATGGATGATGGTTTGATTGATGGAAAAGAAGCTATGGTTCGTTTTTTAAACTTAATAGCAGCCGAACCTGATATTTGTAGAGTTCCGTTAATGATTGATAGTTCTAAATGGGAAATTATCGAAGCTGGTTTACAAGTAGTACAAGGAAAATGTGTTGTAAATTCAATATCATTAAAAGAAGGAGAAGAAAAATTTATTTGGGAAGCCACTCAAATTAAAAGGTACGGAGCTGCAGTAATTGTTATGGCTTTTGATGAGGTTGGGCAAGCTGATACTTACGAAAGAAGAATTGAAATTGCCGAACGATCGTATAATGTTTTAGTTGATAAAGTAGGGTTTGCATCCGAAGATATTATTTTCGATTTAAATATTTTTCCTGTTGCAACCGGAATGGAAGAGCACAGAAAAAATGCCATCGATTTTATTGAAGCTACACGTTGGGTACGACAAAATTTACAAAACGCAAGTGTAAGTGGTGGTGTAAGTAATGTTTCGTTTTCTTTTAGAGGAAATAATATTGTTAGAGAGGCTATGCACTCTGTTTTCTTGTATTATGCAATTCAGGCAGGAATGAATATGGGAATTGTAAACCCAGCAATGCTGGAAATTTATGACGATATTCCTAAAGATTTATTAGAATATATTGAAGACGTTATTTTAGATAGAAGAGATGATGCAACCGAGCGACTGTTAGATTTTGCTGAAACTGTAAAAGGGGTTAAAAAGCAAGATGAAGCAAAAATATTAGAATGGAGAAGTTTGCCTTTACAAGAAAAAATTACCCATTCTTTAGTAAAAGGAATTGATGAGTTTATTATTGAAGATGTAGAACAAGCAAGGCAAGAATCAGACAAACCAATTCAAGTAATAGAAGGTCATTTAATGATTGGAATGAATGTGGTAGGTGATTTATTTGGTGCAGGAAAAATGTTTTTACCTCAAGTAGTTAAGTCGGCACGAGTAATGAAAAAAGCAGTTGCTTATTTAAATCCGTTTATTGAAGCAGAAAAAGGAGAAAAACAAAAGGCCTTGGGTAAAGTTTTAATGGCAACTGTAAAAGGAGATGTACATGATATTGGTAAAAATATTGTAAGTGTTGTTTTAGGCTGTAACAATTATGAAATTGTTGATTTAGGCGTTATGGTTCCGCCAGAAAAAATTATTGAAGCTGCTAAAAAAGAAAATGTTGACATTATTGGTTTATCAGGTTTAATAACACCTTCGTTAGATGAAATGGTGTACTTGGCTAAAGAAATGGAACGCCAAGAGTTTTCGGTACCTTTATTAATAGGTGGGGCAACAACATCAAAAGCACATACGGCTGTAAAAATAGATCCTCAATATAAAAACGCGGTGGTGCATGTAAACGATGCATCAAGAGCGGTAACTGTGGTAAGTGATTTATTAAACGAAGAAACCAGTAATGCCTATGTTGCAAAGTTAAAAAAAGACTACGATGAGTTTCGCGAAAAATTCTTAAAAAGAGGTAAGACTAAAGCCTATATTTCAATTGAAGAAGCTCGAGAACGTAAGTTTAAAATAGATTGGAAAACAAGCTCTATTTTTAAACCTAAAGAGCTAGGAATTCAAACTTTAGAACAAGTTAGTTTAAAAGAATTATTACCATATATAGATTGGAGTCCGTTTTTTAGAAGTTGGGATTTACACGGTAAATACCCAGATATTTTAACTGATGAGGTAGTTGGCGAGCAGGCAACGCAATTGTATGAAGATGCGAAAGTGATTTTGGATAAAATAATTACGAAACAATTATTAAAACCAAAAGCAGTATTTGGGTTATTTGAAGCAAATACAATTAATGATGACGATATTTCTATTCAGAAAAAAGGGGAAGAAATTGCAGTTTTTAGAACCTTACGTCAACAACTTAAAAAGAGAGAAGGAAAACCAAGTATTGCTTTGTCAGATTTTATAGCACCAAAAGAATCTAAAAAACAAGATTATATGGGGGCATTTTGTACTGCTATTTTTGGAGCAGATGAACTAGCGAAAACATATAAAGAAAAGGAAGATGATTATAATGCCATTATGGTACAGGCAATTGCCGATCGTTTTGCCGAAGCTTTTGCAGAATATTTACACCATAGAGTTAGAACAAAACATTGGGGATATGCAGCTGATGAAACATTATCAAATGATGAATTAATAAAGGAAACTTATAAAGGTATTCGTCCTGCACCAGGATATCCGGCATGTCCTGATCATTTAGAAAAAGAAACGATTTGGGATTTATTAAAAGTTGAAGAAAAAATAGGAGTAACATTAACAGAAAGTTTAGCAATGTGGCCAGCAGCAGCAGTTTCTGGTTATTATTTTGGAAACGAAGAAGCAAAATATTTTGGATTAGGTAAAATTACAGACGATCAAGTACGTGATTTTGCTAATAGAAAAAACATCACCTTAGACAAGGCTAGAAAGTGGTTACATCCAGCGATAGCTGATAATTAAAAACAAAATGAGTCAGGAATTTATAGAATTAAACTTAAGAAATCATATTATTTCTCATGGATATGATGAGGATAATAAAGAAATAACTGAAGAGGTTACTGCAGATGTTTTTTTACCCAAAACAATTGCTATAAGTAGAATTAAATCCTTGAGCGATAAATATATTTTAACTGATTATATAGGTGGTAGATGGATTTATTGGGAGTATAAAGAGCCGTACGAATTGGTAAAAAAAATATTAATAAAACAAGAAACAACTAACAACTAAAAACATAAAAAAAAGCGTATTTAATTAACAATAAATTATCTTTAAGGTAAAATTTAAACCAAGAAACGATAGTAATTTTGAACTATAAAAATTAATAAAAAGAACAAAAATGAAAAAGTATAGTTTAGAAATTAAGTTTATGATTCAATTACTAATAATGTTTACAATATCATTATTTATAGCATCATTTATATAGTTAAATACGCCTTTATAATAACTTATGAAGGTAACAGATCACATTAAAAAAGCAAACGGGAAAACATTATTTTCGTTTGAAATTATTCCGCCAAAAAAAGGAAACAACATTCAGGATTTATATAATAATATAGATCCGTTGATGGAGTTTAATCCGCCCTTTATAGATGTAACCACTTCAAGAGAAGAACATTTATATATTGATAAAGGAAATGGATTGTTAGATAGAAAAATAACCAGAATGCGTCCTGGTACAGTAGGTATTTGTGCAGCAATAAAGCACAAATATGATGTAGATACGGTTCCGCATGTTTTATGTGGAGGATTTACCAAAGAAGAAACAGAGTATTTATTGGTAGATTGTCATTATTTAGGTATTGAAAATGTGATGGCATTACGAGGTGATGCAATGAGTCATCAAAAGTATTTTGAACCAACAAAAGGAGGACATCAATTTGCAACAGAATTGGTAGGTCAAATTAAGAGTTTAAATAGTGGTAAATATTTACACGATGTGATAGAAGCAAATCATAAAGCTGATTTTTGTATAGGTGTAGCAGGGTATCCAGAAAAACATTTAGAATCTCCATCACTACAAACCGATTTAAAACGATTAAAAGAAAAAGTTGATGCAGGGGCAGATTATGTTGTGACACAAATGTTTTTTAATAATCAAAAGTATTTCGAATTTGTAAACGCAGCAAGAGCAATAGGAATTACCATCCCAATTATTCCAGGTATTAAACCAATAGCCGTAAAACGTCATTTACAATTATTACCTCAAGTTTTTAAAATTGATTTGCCAGAAACATTGATAAAATCGATTGACGATTGTAAAACAAATAAACAAGTAAGACAAATTGGAGTAGAGTGGTGTATTGAGCAATCTAAAGAACTATTACAAGCCGGAGTACCTTTGTTACATTATTACTCTATGGGAAAAAGTGACAATGTAAAAGCAATAGCCAAAGCATTATTTTAAATTATCTAATATTTTGATTGAGTTTATTTTTGATGATCAAAGCAACTGGTTTGTTTTCAATTTTTGACTCTAACCAAGAAAGAATATCTAAATATAAAAAAGCTCTTTTTTCATATGGATGATTTTCATAAACTTTTAAACGGTCATATATTTTTTTAAATTCCTTTTTAATTTGATGAGGAAACACGTCGCCTAACGCTTTTATTGATGAAATAAATTCTTTTTGAACTTCTTGAAGATTTTCCATTTTTAATAAAAAGCGATAGGTGTCTTTAAATTGTCTTTCTAAATCGTAATCTAAACCACATTCGTAATGTGCAATTAAATTTAAAATACGAGCAAAGCATTGTAAATCTTCAGCAACATGAATTTTTTTAGATTTAATAATTTTATTTAAATATAAAATACATTCTTTATTTTTACCCATACCAAAGTATAAACAAGCTATTTTATAATATAAAACAACAATATGATGGTTGTCTAACCTGTTTTTATAAAGCGCAATCTTGTCGTTTATTATTTCAACTAAATATTCTCCTTCATAAAAATTACCTTCTAAAAAATGAGCATGTAGTTTGTTTGAATAATAGTATTGAAAAATAAGAATTTCAGTATTACTATTTTGTGGTATTATATTATTTTTAACTTCTTCCTCAAATAATAAAAGCTCTTTTTTAAATTTTGTGTAATGTTTTATAAAAAAAAGACTTTCTAGTAAATAATTTTTCCCTTTTAAATAAAAAACAGGATGAATAGCAATATTTTTAGCATTAATTTTAAATAAATTAACCCATTTATTAGCATATTTATAACTTTGTAAAAAATCTTGTGTTAAAAAACTATGCCATAAATTAGCTTTATATAACCAAAGCTTCTCTCTAAAATTTAAATTTTCATATTGATAGTGTGGTAGTTTAGAATTAAAATAATGATTCACTTTTTTAAGTTCAATATCATTTCTTACGTAGCCATTTTTTAATAAATAACTGTATAATTGTATCGATAAGTTTGACAATTTACTGGTCATTACATTTTGTTGACTTAGTTTTTTTGCCTGAATTGTTAATTCGTCAGCCCTAGTACTAATACTTCGAGTTATATATTGACTTTCTATAACTTTTTCAAGTTCTACAATTTCATAAGCAATATTTTTTTCTTCATTATCAATTGCTGTATTTTTTGCTTTATCAAGTAGTTTTAAACTTTGTTTATACAATCCTTTTTGATACAAAATTGTCGCAAAATCTAATAATTCTCTTATTTGAATCCGAATATTTTTGTGAGCAGGATTCATTCGTAAACTAATTAAAATTTGTTTATACAAATGTGCTTTTAAATTCGAAAGTTGTTGTTTACTTACAATACCACTTTTTATAATTGTTTTTTCATCATACTTTTTTTGTTTTTCCAGAAACTTAAAAAGGGAAAAAAACTTAGCATCATTATTACCATCTAAACGACCAACATAAAGATTAAACTGCCGCTTTTCAGATTTAGATAAAGACTTTATTAAAACAAATAGCGAGTCGTTTTGTTGATTGGATTGTGTAATGACTTTGCTCATAATTATTTGTTTATCAGTGTTTTGTGTTGTTTTTTTTTAATTTAAATATCGTAAGTAATAAGTTAAAAAACAACTTGTTACGGAAACCAATATATACATTTGATTATATATAATGACAATTATTTTAGATTAATGAATAACGATAAAGTTCAAATATTCGACACCACTTTACGAGACGGAGAACAAGTTCCTGGATGTAAATTAGATACAACACAAAAACTAATTATTGCTGAAAGACTTGATTTTTTAGGAGTTGATGTGATTGAAGCAGGTTTTCCTGTTTCTAGTCCAGGTGATTTTACATCAGTAAGTGAAATTGCAAAAATTGTAAAAAATGCTACGGTTTGTGGATTAACTAGGGCAGTTAAAAAAGACATTGAGGTTGCTGCTGCAGCTTTAAAACAAGCAATTAAACCGAGGATTCATACAGGAATTGGAACAAGTGACTCACATATAAAGTATAAATTTAACGCATCACAAGATGAAGTAATAAGAAGAGGTAAAGAAGCAGTTTCTTATGCTAAAAATTTTGTAGATGATGTAGAGTTTTATGCAGAAGATGCAGGGAGAACTGACAATGCTTTTTTAGCCAAGGTATGTGAAGAAATGATAAAATCAGGAGCTACAGTTTTAAATATCCCAGATACCACAGGGTATTGTTTACCTGAAGAGTACGGAGCAAAAATTAAGTATTTAAAAGCGCATGTAAAAGGTATAGAAAATGTTATAATTTCTTGTCACTGTCATAACGATTTAGGTTTAGCAACAGCAAATTCAATTGCCGGTGCTATTAGCGGTGCAAGGCAAATTGAGTGTACTGTAAACGGAATTGGAGAGCGTGCAGGAAACACTGCTTTAGAAGAAGTAGTAATGATTTTAAAACAACATCCATATTTAAACCTACAAACCGATATCAATACACAATTATTATATGATACAAGTATTATGGTTCGCGAAAGTATGGGAATGCCTGTACAACCCAATAAAGCAATCGTTGGAGCCAATGCATTTGCGCACAGCTCAGGAATTCATCAAGACGGCGTAATTAAAAATAGAGAAACGTATGAAATTATGAACCCTGCCGATGTTGGAGTAACAGAAAGTGCTATTGTTTTAACCGCTCGAAGCGGAAGAGCAGCATTAGCATACAGAGCAAAAAAAATAGGGTATGAATTAACTAAGTTACAATTAGATACCGCCTATAAAACATTTTTAAATTTTGCCGATAAACAAAAAGAGATAATAGATGATGATTTGCATTTAATTATGAAACAAGTAAGTAAAGTATCTAAAATAGCAATAGCCTAATGGGAAAAACATTATTTGATAAAGTATGGGATGCCCATGTGGTAGATACTGTAAAAGATGGTCCACAGGTTTTATATATAGACAAACACTTAATTCACGAAGTTACCAGCCCACAAGCTTTTAATGAGTTAAAAGAACGTAATATTCCAATAGCGCGTCCGCATAAAATCGTAGCAACTGCCGATCATAATACGCCAACAGTAAATCAACATTTGCCTGTTAAAGATGTGCTGTCTAGAAATCAGTTAGCCCAATTAACCGAGAATTGTAAAGAAAATAATATTACGTTATATGAATTAGGACATAAAAATAACGGAATAGTACATGTAATTGCACCAGAACTAGGAATTACGCAACCAGGAATGACAATGGTTTGTGGCGATAGCCATACATCAACCCACGGTGCTTTTGGTACCATTGCTTTTGGTATAGGTACAAGTCAGGTAGCACAGGTATTTGCGAGCCAATGTTTGTTACTTCAAAAGCCAAAAAGCTTACGCGTTTCTGTTAATGGAAAACTAAAAAAAGGAGTGTCTCCTAAAGATGTTATTCTTTATATCATAGCACAATTAGGAACCAATTCGGGCACAGGATATTTTTGTGAATACGCAGGAAATGTGTTTGAAGAAATGTCTATGGAAGGCCGTATGACAGTTTGTAATATGAGTATTGAAATGGGAGCAAGAGGCGGAATGATAGCCCCAGATGAAACTACTTTTGAATATGTAAAAGGTAGAGAATTTGCACCACAAGGAGCAGAGTTTGATAAAAAAGTAGCCTATTGGAAAACTTTAGCTTCAGATGTAGATGCAAAATTTGACCAAGAATATAATTTCAATGCGGAAGATATTGAGCCAATGTTAACTTATGGTACCAACCCAGGAATGGGAATTAAAATATCAGAAAATATTCCAACCTTAAGCGATACTTCTTTTGAAAAGGCAATCGAATATATGAACTTTAAAAAAGGAGAAAGTTTAATAGATAAACCAATAAACTATGTTTTTATAGGAAGTTGTACTAATTCTAGAATTGAAGATTTTAGAGTTGCTGCAAATTATGTAAAAGGAAAACAAAAAGCCACTAATGTAAATGCATGGTTAGTTCCGGGCTCTCAAAAAGTAGCAAAGCAAATTCAAAACGAAGGCTTACAAACTATTTTTGAAGAAGCAGGCTTTGAATTACGTCAGCCAGGTTGTTCGGCCTGTTTAGCGATGAATGATGATAAAATTCCTGAAGGAGAATATTGTGTTTCTACATCTAACAGGAATTTTGAAGGGCGTCAAGGACAAGGAGCAAGAACCATTTTAACAAGCCCGTTAATGGCAGCAGCAACAGCAGTAGAAGGAAAAATTATAGATATCACTAAACATTTAAACTAAGATGGAGAAATTTGTAAAATTAATTGATACAGCAGTTCCATTAACAACTGAAAACGTAGATACAGATCAGATAATTCCTGCTCGTTTTTTAAAAGCGACTGATAAAAAAGGATTTGGAGATAATGTGTTTAGAGATTGGCGTTATCATAAAGATGGAAGTGTAAATGAGAGTTTTATTTTAAACAATAAAAATTATAAAGGAAGCATATTAATTGCTGGCGATAATTTTGGCTGTGGGTCAAGTAGAGAGCATGCAGCTTGGGCATTGGCTGGTTACGGTTTTAAAGTAGTAATCAGTAGTTTTTTTGCTGATATATTTAAAGGGAACGCATTAAATAATGGCATTTTACCAGTACAAGTATCTGAAGAGTTTTTAAATAAGTTACTTGAAAGAGTGGCACAACAACCCGATACGATTATAATTATCGATTTAGAAAACCAAATAATTAAAACACCAGTAGGAACCAGCGAATTTGAAATTAATTCCTATAAAAAACTATGCTTAATTAATGGTTATGATGATATTGATTTTTTAGTAAGTAAAAAAGATAAAATAGAAGCTTTTGAAGCTTCATTATAAAAGATAAAAAGATGAAATTTAATATAGCAGTAATTCCAGGAGATGGTATTGGACCCGAGGTAACTACACAGGCTCAAAAAGTGTTAAAAGCAATTGCAAATGTGTACGATCATACATTTATATTTAAAGAAGCACTAATGGGAGCTTGTGCTATTGATGCAACAGGAAACCCGTTACCAGATGAAACGATTACTTTATGTAAAAAAAGTGATGCTATTTTATTTGGTGCTATAGGGCATCCTAAATATGATAACGACCCAACAGCAAAAGTACGTCCTGAGCAAGGGTTGTTAAAATTACGAAAAGAATTAGGGTTGTTTTGTAACGAACGACCTGTAAAAGCATATCAGCAGTTAATTGAAAACTCTCCTTTAAAAAGAGAGATTATCGAAGGAACCGATATTACAATTTACAGAGAGTTAACAGGAGGAATTTATTTTGGAATTAAAGAAATAAGTGATGATAAACAAATTGCTTTTGATGGATGCTCTTATTCGGTAACAGAAATAGAGCGTATCGCACATTTAGCATTCAAAGCCGCTCAAAAAAGACGAAAAAAACTAACCTTGGTTGATAAAGCAAATGTTTTAGAAACATCAAGATTATGGCGAAAAACAGTTACAGCTTTGGCTAGCAATTATCCAGATGTAGCGTTAGATTTTATTTTTGTAGATAATGCAGCAATGCAGTTAATCTTAAATCCAAAACAGTTTGATGTAATATTAACAGAAAATTTATTTGGTGATATTTTATCTGATGAAGCAAGTGTAATTGGTGGGTCTATTGGCTTATTAGCTTCATCTTCTTTAGGAGAAGAGAATGCTTTATTTGAACCAATTCATGGTTCATTTCCGCAAGCAACCGGGAAAAATATAGCAAACCCTTTAGCATCTATCTTATCAGCAGCAATGCTATTAAAACATTTAAACTTACATAACGAAGCTGAGGTTATTGAGCGAGCAGTAGAAAAATCATTAGAATTAGGTATTACAACTGAAGATATTAATTCTGAACAAAATTTTGGAACCAATAAAGTGGGTGATTTTATTGCTGATTTTATTTACAATCAAGAAGATAGTAATATCAATTTTCAAAATATTCATACAGGTCAGAGTACCATTATTTAAGTTTAAAAAAACATTACAAAAAAAACACTATTCCTTTTTCGAAAATGAAAAAGGAATAGTGTTTTTTTTGTAATATATTGAAAATTAGTTGGTAATTGGTTTTAAGTTAATTGTTATTACCATAAATTTATTTCTCAAAATCAATTGCTGTATTTTTAATTTTTTTCATTAAAAATAAGTTATTCATGTGTTTAATTCTGCTTCTTGTCTATTTTATTGAATTATATTTATTAAAATTATTATTTTAGTGAATATAATTTAATTTAGAATGAAGAAACAAGGATTGTATTTACCCGAATTTGAACATGAAAATTGTGGTGCTGGTTTTATATGTAACTTAAATGGAAAAAGAACAAATAAAATTATACACGACGCATTAGAAATTTTAGTAAAGTTGGCGCATAGAGGAGGCGTTAGTTCTGATGGGAAAACTGGTGATGGAGCAGGTTTACTAATTGATATACCTCATAATTACTTTAAACGAGTTTGTGATTTTACAATTCCCAACCAAAGAGAGTACGCTGTTGGTATGGTTTTTCTTCCTAAAAATGTAAATCAATATAATTTTTGTAAAACAACTTTCGAAAACGAAATTAAAGCACAAGGTTTGGCTATTTTAGGTTGGAGAAAAGTACCTGTAGATGCTTCTCAATTAGGGGAAATAGCCTTTAAATTAGAGCCTAATATAGAGCAACTTTTTATCAATAAACCTGAAAATATAAGTGAAGCTACTTTTAAAGCAAAATTATATGCAGCTCGTAAAATAGCTGAACATGCCATTAGAAAATCTAAAACTTCAGAAAGCGCTTATTTTTATGTTTCAAGTTTATCTATAACAACCATTATTTATAAAGGTATTATTAAACCAGAAGATATTGGCGCTTATTATAAAGATTTACAAGAGCAAGATTTAGTTACACGTTTAGCCTTAGTGCACCAACGTTTTTCTACCAATACAATGCCAACATGGGAATTAGCACAACCGTTTAGACATTTATGTCAAAACGGAGAAATAAATACATTACGAGGTAATATAAGTAGAATGCGTGTTCGCGAAGAGATTATGAAAAGTGATGTTTTCGGTCCACAAATAGACAAATTATTCCCAATAATTTTACCAGGAAAATCTGACTCTGCTTCTATGGATATGGTGGTAGAGTTATTAACGCATACAGAGCGTTCTTTACCAGAAATAATGATGATGATGATTCCTGAAGCTTGGGAGAAACATAAAACGATGTCTAAAGAGCGAAAAGCTTTTTATGAGTACAACAGTTGTATTATGGAACCTTGGGATGGGCCTGCATCTGTACCTTTTACAGATGGAGATTATATTGGGGCTTTATTAGACCGAAATGGTTTAAGACCTTCAAGATACACGGTTACCAAAAGTGGAAGTTTAATTATGTCGTCTGAAATTGGTGTGGTTGATGTAGCTCCCGAAGATGTAAAAGAACATGGGAGGTTAGAGCCAGGAAAAATGTTTTTGGTAGATATGAATGAGGGCAGGATTATTGGAGATGAAGAAATAAAAAGTAAAATTGTTACCGAAAAACCATATCAAGCATGGTTAAATAAAACTCGTTTACATTTAAAAGATGTACCTTATACAAGTGAAACGTGCCCAATAGAATCGATTGATATAAAAACACGTCAGCGTTTATTTAATTATACTTTTGAAGATATTCAAGAAGTAATTACCCCAATGGCAATTGTAGGTAAAGAAGCATTAGGGTCGATGGGAATTGACACGCCATTAGCAGTTTTATCAGATAAATCTCAATTAATATCAAATTATTTTAAGCAATTGTTTGCACAAGTTACCAATCCACCATTAGATGGTATTCGTGAAGAAATTGTAACAGATATTAGTTTAAATTTAGGAAAAGATAGAAATATTTTTAGCATTACCGAAAGACAGTGTCGTAAATTGAAAATACAAAACCCTGTAATATCTAACGATGATTTAGAAAAAATAAGAAACATATCGGTAGAAAGTTTTAAAGCAGAAACAATTGAAATTTTATATAAAAAATCAGAAGGACTTAATGGTTTAGAAGATGCTTTGGAAGCTGTTATTGTTAAGGTAGAAAAAGCTTTAACAAGAAAAACAAACATTATAATACTATCAGATAGAGGCGTAAATAAAGAGTTTGCACCGATACCAGCATTATTAGCTTGTTCGTTTGTAAATCACCAATTAAACAGATTGCGTAAGCGCTCTTTTTTCGATATTATTATTGAATCGGCAGAACCGCGTGAGCCACATCATTTTGCCACTTTATTTGGTTATGGCGCAAGTGCTATTAATCCGTATATGGTAAATGAAATTATCCGTTCTCAAGTAAAAGAAGGTTTTATAACCGGAATGGATGAACAAAAAGCGGTTGATAATTTTAATACCGCTATCGGAAAAGGAATTTTAAAAGTGATGAATAAGATAGGTATTTCAACTTTACATTCGTACAGAGGTTCTCAAATTTTTGAAATTGTTGGATTTAATTCGCAATTTGTAGAAAAATACTTTCCGTACACCGCTTCTCGAATAGAAGGTATCGGTTTGTATGAAATAGAAAAAGAAATAGATCAACGATATAAACAAGCATACCCTAATAATCAGATAGATAAAAATTTAAGTCTAAATATTGGAGGTAACTATCGATGGAGAAGAAATGGAGAACGTCATTTATTTAATCCAACTACGGTAGCAAAATTACAGCAAGCCGTTAGATTAAGTGATCAAGATAGCTATGATGTATATGCAAAAGCAATCAACGAGCAATCAGAAAGTTTAATGACCATTCGTGGTTTGTTTGAGTTTAATAATTTAGATCCTATTCCTTTAGATGAGGTAGAACCTTGGACAGAAATAGTAAAACGTTTTAAAACAGGCGCTATGTCTTACGGATCAATTTCTCGTGAAGCTCATGAAAACTTAGCAATTGCAATGAATCGAATTGGAGGTAAATCTAATTCGGGTGAAGGAGGTGAAGATAGAAAACGTTTTCAAAAAGATGTAAATGGTGATAGTAGAAACTCAGCAATTAAACAAGTTGCATCTGGGCGTTTTGGAGTAACTTCTCATTATTTATCAAGCGCAAAAGAGATTCAAATAAAAATGGCGCAAGGTGCAAAACCAGGAGAAGGAGGTCAGTTGCCTGGTGAAAAAGTATTACCTTGGATTGCATCCGCAAGAAACTCAACCCCTTTTGTAGGATTGATTTCTCCACCGCCCCATCATGATATTTATTCAATTGAAGATTTAGCACAATTAATTTACGATTTAAAAAATGCAAATCGTGAAGCAAGAATAAATGTAAAACTAGTTTCAGAAGTAGGTATTGGTACCATCGCAGCTGGTGTTGCAAAAGCAAAAGCCGATGTTGTTTTAATTTCTGGTTACGATGGTGGTACAGGAGCTTCACCGCTTACCTCATTAAAACACGCAGGTTTACCTTGGGAACTTGGTTTGGCAGAAGCACAACAAACACTGGTTTTAAATAAATTAAGAAGTAGAATTGTTGTAGAGTGTGACGGGCAATTAAAAACAGGTAGAGATGTTGCAATTGCAGCATTATTAGGAGCTGAAGAATTTGGTTTTGCAACCGCTCCATTAGTAGCTTCGGGTTGTATTATGATGCGTAAATGTCATTTAAATACGTGTCCGGTTGGTATTGCTACGCAAGACAAAGAGTTGCGTAAAAACTTTAAAGGAACTCCTGAGCATGTAATTAATTTCTTTTATTATATAGCCGAAGAGTTGCGACAAATCATGGCACAACTAGGTTTTAGAACTTTAGCCGAAATGGTTGGTCAAACTGATAAAATAAACGCCAATAAAGCAATTAAACATTACAAAGCTAAAGGATTAGATTTATCAAGTATTTTACACAGACCAGCTACTTATAAGAGTATGGTGCTTAAAAATACAGAAACTCAAGAGCATAATTTAGAAAACGTATTAGATTTTACGATACTTAAAGATTCTCACAGAGCTTTATATCGAAAAGAAAAAATGAATCTTACCTATCCAATAAAAAATACAAACCGTACAGTTGGAGCGATAGTGAGTCATGAAGTTTCAAAAATTTACGGACATTTAGGTTTACCAGAAGATACATTGAATCTTAATTTCAAGGGTTCTGCAGGGCAAAGTTTCGGAGCTTTTGGAGCACATGGATTAACTTTTACTGTGGATGGTAACACGAATGATTATTTAGGAAAAGGTTTATCTGGAGCTAAATTAATCGTAAAAAAACCTGATAAAGCTGACTTTATAGCTGAAAATAATATCATTGTAGGTAATGTTTGTTTATTTGGTGCTGTTGAAGGACAAGCTTATATAAACGGAATTGCAGGTGAGCGTTTTGCTGTTCGTAATTCTGGAGCAACAGCAGTTGTTGAAGGTGTTGGAGATCATTGTTGTGAATACATGACAGGTGGTAGAGTTGTTGTTTTAGGTAAAACAGGAAGAAATTTTGCCGCAGGTATGAGTGGAGGAATAGCTTATGTTTTTGATGCGCAAAATAAATTTACAAATGGATTATGTAATACAGAAACAATAGATTTTGAAGCGGTTTTAAATGAGGATGCAGAAGAATTAAAAGCGATTATTAAAAAACATGTTTTATATACAGGTAGTAAAAAAGGAGCTGCTTTATTAGCTGATTGGGATGCATGTTTAAAAAACTTTGTAAAAGTAATGCCAATAGAATACAAGCGTGCTTTAGAGCGTATAGAAACAGCAAAACCAATGTTTGAAGAATTAACAATAGCATAATGTCATGGGAAAAGTAACAGGATTTAAAGAGATTGAAAGACAAGATGAAACGTACATAGCTGTAAAAGATCGTGTAAAAAATTATAAAGAGTTTACCGTTGCCCTTTCTAAAAAAGATTTAGAAAAACAAGGGTCACGTTGTATGGATTGTGGTATTCCTTTTTGTCATAGTGGTTGCCCGTTAGGAAATTTAATTCCAGATTTTAACCACATGATACATCAAGGTGAATGGCAAAAAGCGTCATGGTTATTACATTCTACCAATAATTTTCCAGAGTTTACAGGACGTTTATGTCCAGCTCCATGCGAAAAAGCATGCGTATTGGGTATTATTGAAGATCCAATTTCTATTGAAAATATTGAGAAAAATATAGTAGAACGTGCCTTTAAAGAAGGATGGATAAAACCACAACCGCCAAAAAGTAGAACCCAAAAAACAGTTGCAGTTATAGGTTCTGGGCCGGCAGGTTTAGCAACAGCGCAACAATTAAATAGAGCCGGCCATACGGTTACTGTTTTTGAAAGAGATGATGAGGTAGGTGGTTTGTTACGTTACGGAATTCCTAATTTTAAATTAGAAAAAGGAATTATAGATCGTCGTGTAGCAATTTTAAAAGCTGAAGGAATTTTATTTAAAACCAATGTAAATGTTGGTGTTAATTATAATGTAGAAGATTTAAAAGATTTTGATGCATTGGTTTTATGTGGTGGTGCTACCGATAGACGTAGTTTACCAACAACAGGTATCGAGACAAATGGTGTTGTACAAGCCATGGATTTTTTAACCCAACAAACAAAAGTAGTTTTAGGAAAAGATGTTGAAAACCAAGTTTTAGCTACTGATAAAAATGTAATTGTTATTGGTGGTGGAGATACAGGTTCGGATTGTATTGGGACTTCTAATCGTCAGGGGGCAAAATCGGTAATAAATTTTGAAATTATGCCAAAACCTCCAGGGCATCGTTCATCAACTACACCATGGCCATATTGGCCTTTACAGTTAAAAACATCTTCTTCTCATCAAGAAGGAGTAGAACGTAATTGGTTAATAAATACCAAAGAGTTTGTTAAAGATGAAAAAGGAAATTTAACTGCTTTAAAAACAGTAAATGTAAAGTGGGAAATGGTTCCAGGGAAACGACCTAAACTTATAGAAATTGAAGGGACAGAAAAAACATGGCCTTGTGATTTAGCTTTATTAGCTTTAGGTTTTACAGGGCCTGAAAGCACGTTGGCAGATAAATTAGGTATTGAAAAAGATGTTCGCTCTAATTATAAAGCTGCATATGGAAAATATCAAACGAGTGTTTCAAATATATTTACAGCGGGTGATATGCGTCGCGGACAATCTTTAATTGTTTGGGCTATTTCAGAGGGTAGAGAAGCGGCAAGACAAGTTGATATTTACTTAACGGGAAAATCAGAATTACCTTCTAAAAATATTACAGGTGATTTGGTAAAATTATAATTGAAAAAGAGAAGTTTCCCCTAAGAAAAAGTGTTGTTTTAAGTAACAGCACTTTTTTATCAAGTTATCTTTTGAATATTGTATGTTGTAATGTATGGTTTGTTTATAATATAATTAATGTCATTATATTTCAGTGATTTATTAAGCCAAACGTTTTTTAAAATTTGAGGGATTTGTAAAGGCATTACATTATATAAATTGTTTTGAGTATTTAATTTTTTTGTTGCCTTTGTGTTAATTACGGTACAGGTGGTAAATCCATCGTATGTAGTATTATACACTCCTGCTAAATAAAAAGGTTTTTGATCTTTTTTTTCAACCAAATAATTTTCAATTTCACCATTTATAAGTTTATGAGTATAAAACCCTGTAACAATAAGTAGACACCTTCTTGTTTGTAAAGATCCTTTAAATAAGATATTCTCTTTTATTTCTTTTTTATTAGTGTGTAGAGAATGTTTTATATGTTGAAATTTTTTCCAATCTTCGTTATAGTTTTGAGGTAATATACCCCAAATACCATGTGTTATTTTATTTGGAGAATCCATAGTAATTAAACAAATAGTTTGTTCTTTTAAACCGTTTATCTTACGTTTTGACTTGTAAAGGTGTGGGTATTTAAATTTTAATTTTGTAAAGTCTTTAATTTGCTCTTTTGTTGCTATGTTTGATAATTTATAATTCATTATTGTATTTTAAATATAACCAAAAGTATTGTAATTTACTCCTCTCAGTAACTAAGATAGGTTTATTATCTACTTAGTTTTATGTTAAACTTACTAAACAAAATTAGATATAATCACAAAGTTTTTTTAATTCAAAAGAAATACTTTTTAACCCATTTCAATTAATTTTAAATGAGTTAAAAATTAATTGAAATGAGTAAACCGATGTTTAACCCTCTGAGTAATTTTGTAGTGCACAATAGTTGTGTGTATTATTAACTTAAAAAAACGAAAAAATATGTTACGTTGGACGATCACATTTATTATTATAGCTTTAATAGCAGGTTTTTTAGGATTTAGTGGAATTGCAGGAGCAGCAACAGGTTTTGCTAAAATTGCTTTTTTCTTATTTATTATTCTTTTTATTATTTCTCTTTTAACAGGAAAAAAAAGATTGTAAGTGACAATTTTGTTACTCAAATAAGTAATAGATTTAAGATAGAAAGTTTAAAATTATTAGTTTTTATTAATTTTAAAGTGAGTTAATAATTGTTATGGTTTTAAAAAGTATAAGAAATATAATAAGCGAGTGTAAATAAAAAAGCACTCATAATTTTAAAAATATATTTAAAATGAAAAATTTATTCATAGGTTTATTGTTAGTAGGAGTTATTACTACAGTAAACTCACAAACAGAAGTTGTTAAGACAACAAAAGTAGAAAAATCTCAAAAAGTAGATAAAAACGGTGTTAAATACAATACTAAGGTAAAGGTTGTTACTGAAAAATCTCAAAAAGTAAAATTTAATCCAAATCAGAAAAATAAACTAAACCAAAAAATAGTAGATAGCCCTATTACGGTAACCAAAAATATAATGGTTGACAATGATAAAGATCCCTTTTACGATACTAAAACAAAAGTTACGTACTTTAAGTATAAACAAGTAAAATATGATTTTTTAATCAATCAAAATGATTTATTAATTACATATAAATTAAAAGATAAAGATATAACATCAGCAAAAGCATTAAAATCAATAAATAATAATTTTTATGTTGTGGCTGGAAATGATTTTAATGGGGTAGGGTATTTTAATAGTCAAGGTGATTTTATAGTAGAGTATAAAGACAAAAAATCTGATAAGCTAGAATATGCAACTTTTGAAACTTTTAAAATGTAAAAATAAAAAAGAGGGTCTCCCGTATAACTTTTTAATACGATTTTCTTTATAAGGATGAGTTTAACTCATCCTTTTTTTTATTTAATATTTACGTTAAATGAAATGAGTTAGTATGTATATTAAATGAGCAAATAAAGAATGGGGTTACTTTTTACTTTTGTAGTGTAAATGAATTATTAATTTAAAAAATAAAACAATATGAGTTATTTAAATATGCAGAATGAGAGTGTTTTACCAGTAGCAAAAGAATTAAATCAATTATTAGCTGATTACCATGTTTACTACCAAAAATTAAGAAATTTTCATTGGAATATAGTTGGTAAAAACTTCTTTGAACTTCATAATAAATTTGAAGAAATGTATGTTGATGCAAGAGGAAAAATAGATGAGGTTGCAGAGCGTATCTTAACATTACAATACCATCCTATAAGTAGGTATAGTAGATATTTAAAAATATCATCAATATCAGAAGAAAGCCCTTTTCAAACTGATACAGATATGGTATATATATTGTTAGATGATCATAAAACCTTATTAGAACAAATGTCAAAAGTAATTAAAAGAGCAGAAGAAGCAGAAGATGAGGGAACAATTGATTTAATGGGTAATTATATTGCTTCTTTAGAAAAAACGAGTTGGATGTTGAATGCATGGACAAAGAGCACAGTTGAACAATTAAAAGAGGATATTGTTTTGTCTTAAAATGATGAGTAATTAATAAAAAAATTAATGTAAAATATGATAAAATTAAAAAATACTATTCAATTATACTGGAATGAGTTTATTGAACAAATTCCAAATATATTTATAGGAATACTTATAATCACAATAGGTTTTTTAATAGCAAATTATATCGCTAAAATTTTTAGGACTACCGTATCTGTTAAAACAAAAGACCCTTTAATGACAAACTTTTTAACTAAAACAGTTAAAGTCGGTTTAATAATTGTAACCATAATGTTAGCTTTAAAGGTAGCAGGTTTAGGTGGTGTTGCAACCGGTTTGTTAACAGCTGCAAGTGCAAGTGCTGTAATAATTGGTTTTGCATTTAAAGATATTGGTGAGAATTTTATATCGGGAGTAATTTTATCATTTAATAGACCTTTTGATGTGAATGATACCGTTAAGATTGGTGACATTTTTGGAAAAGTTAAAATGATGGAGTTTAGGTTTACAAAACTAAAAACGTTTGATGGTAGAGATGTTTATATTCCTAACAGTGATATTATAAAAAAAGCAGTTTATAACTATACGGAAGACGGTTTTTATCGGTTAGATTTTACTGTTGGTATAGATTATGAAGATGATGTAGATTTAGCCAAAAAAGTTATTATAAACACAGTTGTAAATACTATAGGAGTTATAGATACAGAAAAACACCAATGTTTTGTAACTGTAGATAGTTTAGGTGTTAGTACTGTAAATCTAAAAGTTATTTTTTGGACAAAGACAAAAGAATATAAAAGAGCTGCTTTAGAAGTTAAAAGTGATGTTATTAAAAATGTAAAAACGGTAATTACTAAAAATGGTTTAAATATGCCAGCCGATATTACAGAAATAAAATTATATGGCTCTCAAGACAGCATACCAATAACAGTAACTAAATAAAACAAAAAAGAGCAACTAATTAGTTGCTCTTTTTTATTATGACTTATAATAGTTTAAACTGTCCTTAATTAGTTGATTTGAAACCTTGCAGTTAAGTTCAAAATTTTCATAATCACTTAACAAAACAAAATTTATTTCACCACCAATATTTTTCTTATCATGCTTCATTAATTCGATGATTGAAGAAAAATCTTCTTTTTTAATATCAATTTTACCATAAATAGCAATAATAGCTTTTTTAACTTCCTGAAGTTTATCTGAAGGGAAATCTAATATTTTAGAAGAAAGAAAAGTTTCACAAACTATCCCAATAGCAATAGCTTCACCATGTGTTAAATTTTCTTTTTTAGGATTTTCTAAAAAATAAGATTCCACACCATGGCCAATAGTATGCCCCCAATTTAAAACTTTACGAATATTTTGCTCTTTAGGATCCTTTAAAACAACTTCGTTTTTTATTTCGATAGAACGATGAATTAAATCAATAATATTTAAACTAGCATTACCCTTAATTTCATTAAACAACTTAACGTCATGTGTCATACCATATTTAATAATTTCGGCAGTACCTGATCTAATTTCACGAGCAGAAAGCGTATGTAAATATTCAGGATCTAAAACAATCATTATAGGGTTTGCAAACAACCCAATTTGATTTTTTAAAACACCTAAATCAATTCCGGTTTTACCACCAACAGAAGCGTCAACCATACTTAATAACGTAGTTGGTACGTTAATAAAATCAATCCGACGTTTAAAGGTAGCGGCAACAAAACCACCTAAATCAGTAATAACACCACCACCTAAGGTTATTAGTAAACTTTTTCTATCAGCACCCAGTTCTGTTAAAACATTCCAAACCCCTACGCAAGTTTCAATATTTTTATGAATTTCACCAGCATCAATTTGAATAACCTCGATGGTTTTGTTGGTATCTAGTAAAGACATAAATCGAGGATAACAATGTGTAAGTGTATTATCATCAACCAAAATAAAGATAGATGAGTAATTGTTATGTCGAATTAAATTTGCTAATTCTAAATATGCTTTTTCATTAAAATGAATAGGATATGTTGCTGCTTGAATAGAAGTCATTTCAATCTAAAATTTAAAGCGAAAATAAATAGAAAAAATTAAAATATATCATAAGGGTCATTTATATTTGTAATAGAAATCAAACATATATATAGACTTCGATAATGACACTTTTTAACAACACCGAAACTGCTTTTCAATTAAAATCTGATTCAGAATTAGAGCGTGCTTACTTTTTATTTAAAATGATACAAAATCAACCTATGGTTCGTATAGGTACCGCTGTGACTAATTTCGCATTAAAAGCACATTTGCCGGTTGAAGGATTAATTCGTTCTACTGTTTTTGATCACTTTTGTGGCGGAGTAACAGAAAATGACTGTTTACCAGTTATTGAAAAAATGCACACTAAAGGTAGTGTATATAGTGTTTTAGATTATTCTGTTGAAGGTAAAGAAGAGGAAGAAAGCTTTGATGATGCTTTAAAAATGACCTTAAAAACAATTGATTTTGCTGAAGAAAAAAAATCAATTCCTTATGCAGTTTTTAAACCAACAGGTTTCGGACGTTTTTCACTATATCAAAAATTAACAGAAGGAGAAGTACATACCGATGAAGAAAAAGCAGAATGGGAAAGGGTGGTAGCTCGTTTTCATACAGTATGTAAAGCGGCGGTAAAAAAGAACGTACCTTTATTAATTGATGCTGAAGAAAGTTGGATGCAAGATGCTGCTGATGATTTAATTGAAGAATTGATGGAGATTTACAATAAAGAAAAAGCTATTGTATTTAACACATTACAAATGTATCGTCATGATCGTATGGATTATTTACGAAGTTTACATCAAAAAGCACATCAAAAAGGATATCATATTGGTATGAAAGTGGTACGTGGAGCTTATATGGAAAAAGAGCGAGAACGTGCAGAAGAAAAAGGATATAAATCGCCAATATGTAAAGATAAACAAGCTACTGACGATAATTATAATGAAGCTATACGTTTTATGATGGAGCATAAAAATATGGCAATATTTGCAGGAACTCATAATGAAGAAAGTTCATTTTTATTAATGAATTTAGCAAAAGAATATAAAATTGCTAGTAATGATAATCGTATGTGGTTTGGACAATTATATGGAATGAGCGATCATATTAGTTTTAATTTAGCAAAAGAAGGATATAATGTTGCTAAATATGTACCTTTTGGACCTGTACGAGATGTAATGCCATACTTAATTCGTAGAGCAGAAGAAAATACTTCGGTAGCAGGACAAACATCAAGAGAGCTTAATTTACTAAAAATAGAAAGAAAGCGCCGTAAATTATAATGAATACGGTTGATGAAATAAAGGAAGCTATTCAAAAAAATAAAAAACGATTAGCAAAAGAACTTCAAGAAAGTAAAGAATTGATTTTTTTAATAAAAAAATCAATTACTACCAGCTTGTCTGATGAAGAAAAAAATAAAGTAAAAACTCAAACCTTAGATATATGCAAAGCTATTCCTGCTTTTGCAGTATTTATGCTGCCAGGAGGTGCTTTATTATTGCCTTTATTGATAAAATTAATTCCAGATATTTTGCCAAGTGCCTTCAGGGAAGATGACCAAGTGTTAGAAGAATGAAAATAATTCATTATCACTTATAGTATTCATTTATAAAACACTATTTTTGCAGCTTCAAAAACGAGCAAGAATGCAACCAATTAGAAACATCGCTATTATAGCACACGTTGATCACGGTAAAACTACCTTGGTAGATAAGATTATAGATCAAGCAAAAGTTTTAGACGAACGTAAAGAACGTACTGATTTATTGTTAGATAATAATGATTTAGAGCGTGAAAGAGGAATAACAATTCTTTCTAAAAACGTATCTGTAAATTATAAGAATACAAAAATCAATGTAATTGATACACCTGGTCACGCCGATTTTGGTGGAGAAGTAGAGCGTGTATTAAAAATGGCTGATGGTGTTTTATTGTTAGTTGATGCATTTGAAGGGCCGATGCCGCAAACTCGTTTTGTATTAGGAAAAGCCTTAGAATTAGGATTAACTCCAATCGTAGTAGTAAACAAAGTTGATAAAGAAAACTGTACTCCTGATATTGTTCATGAAAAAGTTTTCGATTTAATGTTTGCTTTAGAAGCTACTGAAGAGCAGTTAGATTTTACAACAATCTATGGTTCTGCAAAGAACAACTGGATGAGTACTGACTGGCAAAATGAAACAGATAATATTGTACCTTTATTAGATGCTGTATTAGAATCTATTCCAGAAACTAAATACAACGAAGGAACTCCACAGATGCAAATTACGTCGTTAGATTTTTCTTCTTTTACAGGAAGAATTGCTATCGGACGTGTTTTTAGAGGAGATTTAGAAGCTGGTAAAGATTACATGCTATGTAAAGCAGATGGATCTACTAAAAAAGTAAGAATTAAAGAACTACACGTATTCGAAGGAATGGGTAAGGTTCAAGTAAATAAAGTTCCTTGTGGAGATATTTGTGCTATTACAGGTATCGAAGGATTTGAGATTGGAGATACAATTGCCGATTTAGAAAACCCAGAAGCATTACCAAGAACAGAAATTGACCAACCTACAATGAGTATGTTGTTTACAATTAACAATTCACCTTTCTTTGGTAAAGAAGGTAAATTTGTTACTTCTCGTCATTTACGTGATCGTTTATTTAAAGAATTAGAAAAGAATTTAGCATTAAAAGTTGAAACTACAGATTCTGAAGATAAATTTAATGTTTATGGTCGTGGAGTATTACACTTATCCGTATTGATTGAAACAATGCGTCGTGAAGGATATGAATTACAAGTAGGTCGTCCGCAAGTAATTATTAAAGAAATTGATGGTAAAAAACACGAACCAATGGAAACATTGTCTATCGATGTACCAGAAGATGTTGCCTCTAAAGCAGTAAACTTAGTTTCTTTACGTAAAGGAGATTTAATGGTAATGGAGCCTAAAGGAGATTTACAACACTTAGAGTTTACAATCCCTTCTCGTGGATTAATTGGATTAAGAAATAAAATATTAACAGCTACTTCGGGGCAGGCTATTATAAATCACCGTTTTTCAGAATATGGTCCTTATAAAGGAGATTTTACTGAAGAAACAAAAGGTGCTATTGTATCTGCAGCAGCAGGTAAAGCTACAGCTTATGCTTTAGATCGTTTACAAGATAGAGGTAAGTTTTTTATCGATATTAACCAAGAAATTTACATTGGTCAAGTTATCGGTGAAAACAGTAAAGCTGATGATATGGCTGTGAATTTAGTAAAAGGAAAGCAGTTAACAAATATGCGAAAATCAGGAACTGATGACGCTATGAAAATTGCTCCGAAAATAGATTTTTCATTAGAAGAATGTATGGAGTATATTAAAGCAGATGAGTACTTAGAAGTAACACCAGAAAGTTTACGTATGCGTAAAATTACATTTAAAGCATAAGTTTATAATTATACAATAATTTAAAACCACCTTTTTAGGTGGTTTTTTTGGTTAAAAAATTATTCTGTAATAGTTAAAATTCCCATAATGAAATATGGATGAATCTTGACGTTTATATTTTAAGTTGTTTTATAAAACAATAATATTTTACGTGTAAATTAATGGTTTTTAAAGAGTTCTAGTAGTTTTTATTTCAAAGCTAAAAAGAGCATGTTTTATTTCACTATTTTTAAATACTAACAAAAAGTAAATAAACTTAATTTTATTAATTTATGGAAAGAAAAAACTACCATAACATATAGGGGAATATAGTTTTTGGTAGTTTTTAAATTACTTTTATTAATTAAGGGGGTAATCAATAAAAGGTGTTTTAATTAATTGGGGGATTAATTAATGATGTTATTATATGGGTAATCAATAACCTCGGTACAAATATATGTGAATGATGAGTGCTTAATTGATCTGTAGTAATTTTGAGGTGTATTTTTATTTACATAAATTAATAAAATTAAAGTATTTTTTATTTAGCAATTAAACTGATGTGTACTGTACTACATAGTTTTAAAAAATGTAAATAAATTAATTAACTTTTTGTTTTTCATGTTTTTATGTTTGTTTTTTATGTTTTGGTTTTTAAGTCAAAAGGAACTTCATTATTTTAAATAATACCTTTTAATTAATTTTTTTAGTTTTGTTTATGGTTTTTGTTTTAAACGTTTGAAATCATTTTTTTTATTATATGTAGTATATTTGACGTATATTTAAAATATTAATTTAATTGTAAATAGGTTTTAATTTCAATGTAAGTGTATTGTGTAGTACAGGTGAAGTATATGAGTGATGTTTTTTCTAAAAAAGTAATAGCGTTTTTAAGTATTGTTTTTATGTTGTTTTCTATAAATGTAATAGGACAACAACAAAGTATTATTTCAAAAAAAGAATATAAAAATATAATTGTAAAAGGGTTTTATACATTTCAAAATGAAGAAAATGCCCAGTTTTTAGACAGTATATTAACTATCATAAGGCTTAATAGGTTTACTATAAAAGAAGATTCAATTAATAGCAAAATTCTATATTTAAAAGGAGTAAATAATCTAGAATTAAAAAGGTTAAAAAAAGCAGAGGATTTATTTATAAAATCATTTGAGTTAGCAGAAAAAACAAATGATGTGTTTTTAAAAGGATCAATATACAACTCTAGAGGGGTTGTTTTTTCGTTAAGAAATGAAGATTATAATAAAGTTGCAAAATATTATAAAAAGGCAATTGAAAGTTATAAAAAAGTAAGTAATTTATCACAGTTAATAGACACCTATTATAACTTAACGATTAATGCAAGGAAAAGACATAAGTGGGAAGAATCCATAGGTTATGGTAAAAATTTTTTTAAATTAATTGTAAAAGACGGAAAAAGAGTTGACGGGGTAGGTAAAATGTACTACTATATTGCTCATAGTAATTTTAAGCTTAAAAAGAATGAAGAAGCTTTAAAAAATTTAAAAAAAGCAGAAAAATATACGTTAGTAAATAATAGTGAGCTTCTTAGTTTAATTAATTCTTTGTATGCAAAATATTATGAGAGTAAAGGGGAGTATTTAGCAGCAATAAAAAAATACAAGCAGGTAAATGAAAATTTAAAAAAAACTATTGTTTTTAATGAAAAAGAAATAAAAGAATCTTTTGTTCATGAATTAGAGTTAGAAAGCGAATTAAAAGAAAATCAGAGACTTATAATTAATAATCAAAAACTTAAATTGATTGTAAGTACCATTACTCTTATTCTTTTCATAATATTAACGATCTTTCTTATTTCATTGATTAGAAAAAATCGTAATAAAAATAGACGGATAAAAACTTTAAATTTTGAGTTAAAGGAATTGATAGCCGATCTAAAAACTAAAAATGATGATTTAGTAGATAAGAAAACAGAAATTGAATCACTTTTGAATTTAAATGAACAAGCGTTATTTTCTAGAGTTTTAAAAATATCGACCTATAATGACGCGATTAGAAAAATAACTGACGATATTGAAAGTAATAAAGATGCTTCGAGTTATCTAATTTCTGTAAACAAAAAATTATTAAGTTTAATTTCAGAAGAAGAGTTATGGCAAGATTTTAAAGTTCAATTTGAAAAAATAAGACCAGATTTTTTTAATAAGCTAAAGAATATAGCCCCCAATCTATCAGTTAATGATCTAAAACATTGCACCTATATAGTTTCTAATTTAAAAAGTAAAGAGGTTGCTCAGTTGATAAATGTTTCACCACGAAGTGTAGAAACAACAAGATATCGTATAAAGAAAAAAATGGGTTTAGAAAAGGAGGATAGTTTATATGATTTATTGGTTGCATTATAAAAAAAATATAAATTTTACTATATAAATTTTATTATATAAAATTTATGTGCCATATTTGCAACGTTAAAAGACATAACATGACATTTAATCAATTACATCATCATTACCATCATATTTGCACTCAAGCGAACTGAAGATGTATTGAATAAAACCAACATATATTTTAAACCCGTTTGAGTAAATCAAACGGGTTTTTTATTTTTCAAAAAGAGAAAATATATTTACTTAAAAGGTTTACTCAAATAAAATTAATAAATAAACAAAATGAGTAAATTAAGAATTGCAATTCAAAAATCAGGAAGATTAAATAAAGATTCTCTACAAATTTTAAAAGAATGTGGAATTTCAATTGATAATGGAAAAGACCAATTAAAAGCAGCAGCGAGTAATTTTCCGCTAGAAGTGTTTTATCTACGAAATGGTGATATTCCTCAGTATTTAAAAGATGGAGTTATTGATGCTGCTATTGTAGGTGAAAATTTATTGATAGAAAAAGGAGATGGTATTCAGTTTGTTGAAAAATTAGGTTTTTCTGGTTGTAAAGTATCTTTAGCTATTCCTAAGGAAGAAGAATATACTGGGTTATCGTATTTTCAAGGTAAAAAAATAGCAACCTCATACCCAAATACAGTTCAGAGTTTTTTATCAGCAAATAATATAACTTCACAATTACACATTATTAATGGATCTGTAGAAATTGCTCCAAATATTGGTTTAGCAGACGGGATTTGTGATATTGTATCAAGTGGTTCAACGTTATTTAAAAACAACTTAAAAGAGGTTGAAGTTATCTTAAAATCAGAAGCGGTTTTAGCTGTAGCTCCAAAATTAGCAACAGAACAAAAAGTGATTTTAGACAGATTACAGTTCAGAATTCAATCTGTTTTAAAAGGAAGACAATCAAAGTATGTATTGTTAAACGCTCCGAATGATAAACTTAAAGATATTTTAAACTTATTGCCAGGTATGCGTAGCCCAACTGTATTACCATTAGCAGAAGAAGGGTGGAGTTCTGTACACACAGTAATCAATAAAAATGAATTTTGGGAAATTATTGATGAGTTAAAAAGTAACGGAGCAGAAGGAATTTTAGTTTGCCCAATTGAAAAAATGGTAGTTTAAAAAAAGCATATGAAAGCAGTAGAATTAAATAAGAATAATTGGCAATCGTTATTACAAAGACCAACAAAATCTGTTGCAGATATTGAAGGAACTGTAAGTGAAATTTTTAATGAAATTAAAAATGAAGGAGATCTTGCTGTAAATAAATATACTTCTCTTTTTGATAAAGTTGATTTAAAATCAACTGAAGTTACTAGTGAAGAATTCCAAAATGCTGAGAAATTAGTTTCAGAATCATTAAAAGAAGCAATTCAACAAGCAAAAAATAATATTGAAGCTTTTCATGCCGCTCAAAAAACTGAAAAAGTAGTTGTAGAAACTACCAATGGAGTTTTATGTTGGCAACAAAAAAGAGCGATTCAAAAAGTAGGTTTATATATTCCTGGAGGATCAGCGCCGTTATTTTCTACTGTGTTAATGTTGGCAACTCCTGCAAAAATTGCAGGTTGTAAAGAGATTGTATTGTGCTCTCCTCCTGATAAAAACGGATCAATAAATCCAGCTATTTTATATGCAGCAACTTTGTGTGGTGTGACTAAAGTTTATAAAGTTGGAGGAATACAAGCTATTGCAGGATTAACTTTTGGTACAGAAACAATTCCGAAAGTTTCAAAAATATTTGGACCTGGAAATCAATATGTAACTGTAGCTAAACAATTGGCAACAAAATACGGCGTTGCTATTGATATGCCAGCAGGCCCTAGTGAATTATTAGTATTGGCAGATGAATCTGCAAATCCAACTTTTGTAGCTTCAGATTTATTAAGTCAAGCAGAACACGGAGCTGATAGTCAAGTAATTTTAGTTTCTGACTCAATAGATTTCATGAGTAAAGTTGATGAAGAAATTAACTTACAATTAGAAAATTTATCAAGAAAAGAGATTACTAAAAAAGCTTTAGTAAATGCGAAAGCAATTTTAATAAAAGAAGCAAACGAAGTTCTTGATTTTGTAAATGATTATGCACCAGAGCACTTAATTATTTCAACAAGAAATGATGATTATTTTCTTGATAAAATAGAAAATGCAGGTTCAGTTTTTATAGGTAATTACACGCCCGAAAGTGCTGGAGATTATGCTTCAGGTACAAATCATACCTTGCCAACAAACGGATTTGCAAAAGCATATTCGGGTGTAAATTTAGATAGTTTTACAAAAAGTATTACGTATCAAAAAATTTCGAAAGAAGGTATTCAAAATATTGGTAAAACTATCGAATTAATGGCAGAAGCTGAAGGTTTACAGGCTCACAAAAATGCAGTTTCAGTTCGTTTAAAAGCAATTAAAAATGTTTAATTTAAATAAATTAGTTCGCGCTAACATTCAAAAGTTACAAGCGTATTCATCGGCAAGAGATGAGTTTAAAGGAACTGCAGAGGTGTATTTAGATGCAAATGAAAATCCGTTCGGAACTTTAAACCGTTATCCTGATCCACAGCAATTAAAAATAAAACAACGATTATCAGCAATTAAAAAAGTTGAAAACAATCAGATTTTTATAGGTAATGGAAGTGATGAAGTTATTGATTTAGCATTCAGAATTTTTTGCGAACCTGGAAAAGATAAAGCCTTAACTTTTTCGCCAACCTACGGAATGTACGATGTTTCGGCAAATATTAATGATATTGAATTAATTAAGCAGCCGTTGTTGAATGATTTTCAAATAAACTTAAATCAATTACAGCCATATTTAGATATGGAGGATGTAAAAATTATTTTTGTTTGTTCTCCAAATAATCCAACTGGAAACTGTTTTGATGACGAAGACATTATTTATATACTTGAAAATTTTAACGGAATTGTAATAATTGATGAAGCTTATATCGATTTTAGCTCAAAAGCATCTTTTATAACAAAGTTAAACGAGTATCCAAACTTAATTATAAGTCAAACTTTTAGTAAAGCTTGGGGATTGGCAGGCGTTAGAGTTGGTGCTGCGTATGCAAATTCTGCAATTATCAATTTGTATAATAAAGTAAAGCCACCTTATAATGTAAGTACTTTAAATCAAGAACAAGTAATTGAATCTCTTGATAACTTATCTGTTTTTGAAGAAAATAAAAAT
Organism: Tenacibaculum soleae; assembly: GCF_030549005.1. Taxonomy (NCBI): domain Bacteria; kingdom Pseudomonadati; phylum Bacteroidota; class Flavobacteriia; order Flavobacteriales; family Flavobacteriaceae; genus Tenacibaculum; species Tenacibaculum soleae. The sequence continues at coordinate 70,756 of NZ_JAUOSW010000009.1, read as the reverse complement.
ATCATTTTGAATGAAAAAAAGGTATTAATAAAAGCTTTTCAAAATCTTGAATTGGTTCAAAAAATATATCCTTCGGATGCGAATTTTATTTTGATAGAAGTAACTAACGCAACAGATATTTACAATAAATTAGTAGCACACAAAATTATAACTCGTAATCGAAATAGTTTAGTAAATAATTGTTTACGAATTACAGTTGGTAGTACCGAAGAAAACACACAATTAATCAAAGCATTAAAATCATTAGCTTAAAAAGCTATAATATTCTGAGCGTCATTCCGAATTTATTTCGGAATCTCATCAAGTAAAAAAACATAGAAATGAGAACCTGAAATAAATTCAGGTTGACGAACGAGATTAAAAATAAAAACATGAAAAAAGTATTATTTATAGATAGAGATGGAACTTTGGTATTAGAACCGCCAGTAGATTATCAATTGGATAGTTTAGAAAAGCTAGAATTTTACCCAAAAGTATTCCAATACATGGCAAAAATTGCGTCGGAATTAGATTTTGAATTGGTAATGGTTACCAATCAAGATGGTTTAGGAACTGATTCTTTTCCTGAAGATACCTTTTGGCCAGCACAAAATAAAATTATGGATGCCTTTAAAAAAGAAGGTGTAGAATTTACTGAAGTATTTATTGATAGAAGTTTTCCGGAAGAAAATGCGCCAACACGTAAACCAAGAACAGGTTTGTTAACACAATATTTTTCTGAAGAATACGATTTAGAAAATTCATTTGTATTGGGTGATAGAATTACAGATATGGAATTGGCTAAAAACTTAGGCGCAAAAGGAATTTACTTATCAGAAAATCCATATTTAGGCGCAGATGAAATTGAAGCAGCTAAACAAGAAATATTCAATTCGATTGCATTAACATCTACCGATTGGAAAACTATTTACGAGTTTTTAAAATTACAAGATAGAGTTGCCGAAATCACAAGAAATACTAACGAAACACAAATTTATATCAAATTAAATTTAGATGGTTCGGGTAATAATGATATTGACACTGGCTTAAAGTTTTTTGATCACATGTTAGATCAAATTGGTCGTCACGGAGCGATGGATTTAACCATAAAAGTTACTGGTGATTTAGAGGTTGATGAGCACCACACTATTGAAGATACCATGATTGCTTTAGGTGAATTATTTAATAAAACATTAGGTAATAAATTAGGTATTGAGCGTTATGGGTTTTGTTTGCCAATGGATGATTGTTTAGCACAAGTAGCAGTTGATTTTGGTGGAAGAAATTGGTTAGAATGGGAAGCAGATTTTAATAGAGAAAAAATAGGCGATATGCCAACCGAAATGTTTTTTCACTTGTTTAAATCATTTACAGATGGCGCAAAATGTAACTTAAATATTAAAGCTGAAGGAAAAAACGAACACCACAAAATCGAAGGTATTTTTAAAGCCTTTGCAAAAGCGATGAAAATGGCGGTAAAACGCGATGCTAACAAGATGTTTTTACCATCAACAAAAGGCATGTTATAAAGGTTAGTTGTCAACCTGAATTTATTTCAGGTTCTCATAACAGGTTATTAAAACAATGTGATTCTGAAACAAGTTCAGAAAGATGAAAATATAAAAGAAATATAATTACGAATTAAAAATTGCGAACTAACTGTAATTGAAAATTCATAATTCATAATTAACATATGATTGCAATTATAAAATACAATGCTGGTAATATTCGCTCTGTTCAAAACGCAATTACGCGTTTAGGATATGAAAGTATAATTACTGATAATCCAGAGGAAATTAGAAAAGCGACTAAGGTTATTTTCCCTGGAGTTGGAGAAGCAAGCTCGGCAATGGCATATTTAAGAGAGCGTAAATTAGACGAACTTTTAGTTTCTTTAAAACAGCCAGTTTTAGGTATCTGTTTGGGGTTACAATTAATGTGTACGTCATCCGAAGAAGGAAACACCAAGTGTTTGGGTATTTTTGATACGGAAACAAAACAATTTCCGCCTTTAGAAAAAGTGCCTCACATGGGATGGAATAATTTTTCTGAACTAAAACCATCAAAAATAGTAGATACTATTACTACAGATGAAGATGTGTATTATGTTCACGGTTATTATGCCGAAATTTGCCAAAACACAGTAGCTATTTGCAATTATATCAAACCTTTTAGCACAATTATGCAAAAAGACAATTTTTATGCAATGCAATTTCATCCTGAAAAATCAGCAAGTGTTGGAGAAAAATTACTACTAAATTTTTTAAAGTTATAATCAAGTAACTGTTAACTTTTAAACTAAAAAAAATGAGAATTATACCCGCTATAGATATTATTGAAGGAAAATGCGTACGTTTAACAAAGGGAGATTATAGTACCAAAAAAATATATAATGAAAATCCTGTTGAAGTAGCAAAAGAATTTGAAGACAACGGAATTGAATATTTACACTTGGTTGATTTAGATGGTGCAAAATCACAACACATTGTAAATTATAAAGTATTAGAACAAATCGCTTCAAAAACAAATTTAAAAATTGATTTTGGAGGAGGATTAAAGTCTGATGATGATTTGCGTATCGCTTTTGAAAATGGAGCAAACCAAATTACAGGAGGAAGTATTGCTGTTAAAAATCCAGAAATTTTTAAAGGATGGTTAACACAATACGGAAGCAGTAAAATTATTTTAGGAGCCGATTGTATCAATCGTAAAATTGCAACTCACGGTTGGTTAGAAACATCGCAAGTTGATGTTGTTGATTTTATTAAAGAATATGAAGTTTTAGGTGTAAAAACTACTATTTGTACAGATGTTGCTAAAGACGGAATGTTACAAGGAGCATCTGTAGCGCTATATCAAGAAATCTTAGCTAAAAGTGGTGTAAACTTAATAGCAAGTGGTGGCGTAGCTTCAATAGATGATTTAATAAAGTTAAAAGAAATTGGTTGTGAAGGAACTATTTTAGGAAAAGCTATTTACGAAGGTAATATCACTTTAAAAGAATTACAGCAACTATGTTAAAAAAAAGAATTATTCCGTGTTTAGATATTAAAAACGGACGAACTGTAAAAGGTGTTAATTTTGTTGATATTATTGATGCTGGTGATCCAATAGCATTGGCAAAGCAATATGTTAAAGATGGCGCTGATGAATTGGTGTTTTTAGATATTACAGCAACACTTGAAAACAGAAAAACATTAGTTGATTTAGTTGAAAAAGTAGCACAGGAAATTAATATTCCGTTTACTGTAGGTGGTGGAATTAGTACTGTTGATGATGCTTTAGCTTTAATTAAAGCAGGGGCAGATAAAGTAAGTATCAATTCATCGGCAGTTAAAAATCCGCAGTTAATTACTGATTTAAAAAACCGTTTCGGAAGTCAGTTTGTTGTTGTTGCTATTGATACGAAGTTGATAGATAATCAATGGAAAGTTTTTACCAAAGGAGGAACTTTTGAAACTGATTTAGAAACCGTAAGTTGGGCAAAAGAAGTAGAAAAATTAGGCGCAGGAGAAATCTTATTAACCTCAATGAATAGTGACGGTACAAAAGCCGGATTTTCTTTAGATATTACAAATTCAGTAAGTAAAAATATAAATATTCCTGTTATAGCATCAGGCGGAGCAGGTAAAGAAGAACATTTTGCAGACGTTTTTACAAAAACAGAGGCAAGCGCGGGATTGGCAGCAAGTATTTTTCATTTTGGTGAAATTCCTGTTCCGCAATTAAAAAATTATTTAAAAACAAAAAACATACCTGTACGATGAAAATAGATTTTAATAAATCAAACGGATTAGTACCAGTTGTCATTCAAAATAATACCACGTTACAAGTGTTAATGTTAGGTTATATGAATGAAGAGGCTTTTGAAAAAACAAAGGCTGAAAACCGTGTTACTTTTTACAGTAGAAGTAAAAATAGATTATGGACAAAAGGAGAAGAATCAGGGAATTTTTTAGAAGTGAATGATATCAAAATCGATTGTGATAATGATACTATTTTAATAAAAGCTACTCCAAAAGGACCAACATGTCATAAAGGAACTACGTCTTGCTTTGCAGAAGAAACTCCAAAAGGTTTTTTATACGAGTTAGAGCGAATTGTTAGCGAGCGTATAGACACTGATAACGAAACTTCATATACCAATAAATTATATAAAAGAGGGATTAATAAAGTAGCGCAAAAAGTAGGAGAAGAAGCGGTTGAATTAGTTATTGAAGCTAAGGATGATAATGATGATTTATTTAAAAACGAAGCAGCCGATTTATTTTATCACATTGTAATTCTTTTAAAAGCAAAAGGATTTACACTTGAGGATATAGAGAAAGTTTTAAAAGAAAGAAATTAAGAATATTTGGCTAACGATCCGTATAAAAACAATGTGAACTGACGAGTGTTATTTTCGCAGGACAATCCGCTGAATAAACGAGTGAGGACTTTCGATTTGACACAAGTTTGAGCATTGTTTTTATATGTTGTTGGTAGTTTTACTTTTAATTTTTTTTATATTTACAGTATCCTTTTTGGTAGAAGAAGTTTCATTTTGATATAAAGAATCTATCGATTTTGATTCTATCTTTTTTTCAGTTTGTGAGTTTTTAAAAAAAGTCGAATAGATTAACATAGCCAAAGTAATTATAGCTATGGATATTTTAAGAATTTCAGCTAATCTTTTTTTTCTTCGTTGTTTATATATTCTATAAAAACCGCCAGAAGCCTTAAAATCATTAATATGAGGGGCGTTTGGTCTTAACGATTCATTCCTTCCGGTAATTAGCTTATCTGGTAACTCATTCTGTTCTGTTCTAATTAAATAGGTAAGTTGTTTTAATTTTTTTGGATCTAGTTTACTAAAATTTAAATTATAAATATTTACCCAATTAAGTCGATCTTTGTTTTCTTTTTTAATAAGTTCTAGAAGTAACTTATCCGCTAATTTTGCTTCTTTACGGGTCATATCGTGTGTATTGCTGGCAATTTTCTTAAGAATATAAATCCATTTTAACGATTTAAATTTAAGGTTAGCTAAGTTCGTGTTTTTTAGGTTGAAAATCAAGAAGAGAAAACTAATTTTTAATTATGGTGTTTTTAAAAACAATCTTATTTATTTTTGCAGTATGAATGATTTTCAACAATTAAATGATACTTTACGTAAAAGCGTTTTAGATGCAAATTTTGTAAAACTTACGTTAAGTAAACCGATTAAAAAAAGCGATGGCTTGCCAAATGTTTATGTACGTTTGGTGGAAATAAAAGGAGCAGAAATGTTTCAATTTACCTATCATTATACTACTAATGATAAAGTAAAAAACTACACAATTGCTGAAGCTATATCAGAATTAGAAATCTTATTGATGGATAATTTTAGAACGGCAACTTTATTTACGTTAGCTAAAGATTTGTTGGTTTTTATTTCAAAAAAGAAAAAGGTTTCTTATCGTGAAAACGCGGCAAGTTTTAAAAATAAATTACCTGTAACACACGACAATCCTAAAGAACGTTTAGCAGAAGCGGGTAGTTATTTACACCATTTAGGAATTACAGATAAAGAAGGAAAGGTTATTCATAAAATGGCGGATAAATACCGTCAAATAAATAAATACCTTGAAATTATTGAAGGTTTATTAAAATCTACAAAATTACCTAAGCATATTAATATTGTTGATATGGGTTCTGGTAAAGGCTATTTAACATTTGCTTTGTATGATTATTTAGTAAATCAAAAAAAGTACAATGCCAAGGTAACAGGTATTGAGTTACGTACCGAATTGGTAAATTATTGCAACGATGTTGCTGAAAAATCAGGCTTTAAAAACTTAAATTTCGTTGCGCAACCAATTCAGGAATACGATAATGGTAAAATTGATATTTTGATAGCTTTACACGCTTGCGATACTGCAACCGATGATGCGATATACAAAGGATTATCAGCTAAAGCAGAGTTAATTATTTGTGCGCCATGTTGTCATAAACAAATTCGTCAGCAAGTAAAAGGGAAAGAGCAGGAGAGTCCACTTTTAAAATACGGAATCTTTAAAGAGCGCCAATTCGAAATGGTTACCGATACTATTCGTGCGCTTATTTTAGAAAAAAGCAATTACAATACGAAAGTATTTGAATTTATAAGCAACGAGCATACGCGTAAAAATGTAATGTTAGTGGCGAGTAAATCAAGTAAAAAGAATGATACATCTAAAATTGATGATAAAATATCTGGCTTAAAAGAAGCGTATGCTATTGAAAGTCATTATTTAGAAACACTTTTGTAGTGTTATAAAACATATTAATAAATAATAAAAATCACCAATATTGGTGATTTTTTAGTTTAATTTTACAAATAATGAAAAAAGAATTATTAATAGTTTTTAAAGGCTTAGAAATTTCAAATGAAGAAATAGAAAGTATTCAAGAAAGTTTTACGAAGGTGACTTTTAAAAAAGGAGACACTATTTTAAGAAGTAATGAAGATGTAAAATATCAATATTATGTTTTAAGTGGTTGTTTACGAGCATTTTTTATTGATGAAAAAGGAAAAGAACATACGGTACAATTTGCGGTTAACGATTGGTGGATTAGTGATTATATAGGCTACTTTTCTGAAACAAAATCGGTGTTAACGATTGAATGTATAGAAGAAGCTGTTTTACTACGAGTATCAAAGAAAAATATAGAAAATACTTATAATCAAATACCTAAAATAGAGCGTTTTTTTAGAAAGAAAATGGAACGTTCTTTTGTAAGTTTTCAAAAGAGAATTTTAGCTAACTTATCTCAATCAGCAAAAGAACGGTATCTGAGTTTTATAGAAACGTATCCAAATATAGAGCAGCACGTAAAAAATTACCATATTGCTTCTTTCTTAGGAATTACAACAGAAAGTTTAAGTAGAATAAGAAAAGAAATAGCAAAATAATTTTATGAAAACAGCAATTGTATTAGGAGCAACAGGTTTAACAGGAAGTTTGTTGTTAAATAAGTTGATAAAAGACGATAATTATAAAACGATTAAAGTTTTTACGAGAAGATCAACAGGTAATAAATCACCAAAAATTAAAGAATTTATAGTTGATTTACTTCTTTTAGATCAGTTTACAACCGATTTTATAGCAGATGAAGTATTTTGTTGTATTGGTACAACGGCGAAAAAAACGAAAGATAAGGCTATTTATAAATCGATAGATTATGGTATTCCTGTTACTGCCGCAAAATTAGCAAAAGCGAACGGAGTAGAAGTTTTTACTGTTGTTTCAGCCATGGGGGCAAACTCAAAAAGTAATGTGTTTTATAATAAAACCAAAGGAGAAATGGAAGCCTCAGTTTTAGAACAGAAAATAAAACACACTTACATTTTACGTCCGTCTTTAATAAAAGGAAATCGACAAGAAAGTAGGTTAGGAGAAGATATTGGTAATTTTATAGCCAATTTTATGAACCCGCTTTTAATTGGACGCTTTAAAAAATATAGAAGTATAAAAGCTGAAATAATAGCTACAGCTATGAAAAATATAGTGGAGTTAAAACCAGAAACATCCATAATTCTTTCTCATAAAATTATAGAATTTTCGGAATTATAAATTTCTTATCATACATCAATTTTTACACTTAATACTTGTAGTAATTTTGTTGTAAATTATAAATATCATAAAATGAAAAAAACTATAACAGCATTTTTTGCAATTACTTTATTTGCATCTTGCGGAAATAAAAAAGAAGTTAATAAAGTTGGTAACACTACAGAAAAAGAAGTTAAAATAAAAAAAGTTTTATTTGTGTTAACTTCTCATGAAGATTTAGGTGATACAGGGCATAAAACAGGTTTCTGGATTGAAGAATTTGCAGCACCATATTACTCTTTAAAAGATAAAGGTGTAGAAATTACATTAGCATCTCCAAAAGGAGGGCAGCCACCAATTGATCCGAATAGTGCAGCAGAAAACGCAGCAACTGAGGCTACAAAACGTTTTGATAATGATAAAGAAACACAAGCTGTTTTAGCAAAAACATTAAAATTAGCTGAGGTAAATGAAGCGGATTACGATGCTGTTTTTTATCCAGGCGGTCATGGTCCTTTATGGGATTTATCAGAAGATGAAAATTCTATAGCTTTAATTGAGTCTTTTTATAAGAATAATAAGCCAGTGGCAGCAGTTTGTCATGCCCCAGCGATATTTAAAAATACCAAAGGAACTGATGGAAAACCATTAGTAAATGGTAAAAAAGTAACAGGGTTTACAAATTCAGAAGAAGCTGCAGTAAAGTTAACTGAAGTGGTTCCTTTTTTAGTAGAAGATATGTTAAAAGCTAACGGAGGATTTTTTACAAGAGGCTCAGATTGGGAAGCTCACGTAGTTGAGGATGGTAATTTAATTACTGGACAAAACCCTGCATCATCTGAGTTAGTAGCACAAAAATTATTTGTTAAATTATAGGGAAGTATTTTTAATATAAGAATCGTCTATTAGTTATCTTTTAGACGATTTTTTTTTGAGTAAAACTAAAAACAATATTGTATTTTTAACAATAAAATAAATAAACATGAAAAATTCAAAATTGTTAATCATCTCTGCATTTTTTTCAATATATATTATATGGGGATCAACGTATTTGTTTAACAAGATTGCAGTAACTGAATTATCGCCTTTGTTTTTAGCATCGATTCGATTTTTAATTGCAGGCGGATTGATTATGATAATTGCTAAATTGTTAAAATTACCTATTGGAGTTACTAAAAATCAGTTGATAAATTCGGCAATTGCAGGTTTTTTATTTTTAGTATACGGAAATGGAGTTTTTGTTTGGGCTTTGAAATATGTTGATACTGGTTTTGCTGCATTATTAGCATCAACACAGCCATTATTTGTACTTTTTTTATTGCGGTTGATTGACGGAAAAAGATTACAAAAAAAATCGATTATCGGAGTTTTATTGGGCTTGTTAGGAATGTATTTATTGGTGAGTCAGAAAGAAATTACAACATCAGAGGGGGGCGTTTTAGGTATTTTTATGATTTTAACTTGCGTGCTAAGTTGGAGCTACGGAAGTGTTTTTGTTTCAAAAGCAGATTTACCCAAAAATTATTTGATAGCAACTGGATATCAAATGTTAATTGCTGGATTTATTTTAGCAATTTCAAGCTTGATTTTTAAAGAAACTTGGATTTCTCCTTTAAATTGGGAACTTAAAACACAGGGGGCTATGTTGTTTTTAATTGTTTTTGGTGGTATTGTAGCTTTTACAGCTTTTAATTATTTATTAAAATCAGTTTCGCCCGAAAAAGTAGCAACATCAGCTTATGTAAATCCTATTATAGCCTTGTTTTTAGGTTGGAGTTTGTTGGATGAACAGCTAACCAAACAATCAATAATAGCTTCTGTAATTTTATTAATTGGTGTATATTTTATTACTTCTAGAAAAAGGTCGGTAAAAACAGTTGCCAGAAAAGGTTCGTAAATTAAATACCTATTCCAGATAAATGGATTACAATAGAACCAAATTCATGAAAAATTGTTAATACTGCTTTTTTTTCGCCTAAACTTTTTGGTGAAAAAACAATATTGAAATTTACTTTTTTTCCTGTTAAGTAAGTACCTACTGGTAATTTTTGAATAGTAAATTCGTTTGAATTATTACCTTCAATTTTTATATCGGTAACTTTTATTTTATATGGACAAACGTTCGCTATTTCGAATTCAATAATTTCACTTGTATAAATCGCAGCTTCTATAACACTATAGTCTTGTGATGTCGTATCAAAATCAATACACGATGGAGTGTTATCTTCATCTTTTACACAAGAAAAAAAAGAGAAAAAGAATACAAGAGAGAATACTAAGAGTTTTAATGTTTTCATAATTATTTTTTATAGTCTTATCAAGAATCCCACCAAACAATAAAAAATTTAAATATTTCTCCGTTATTTTTTTTAATCCAACATAAGGGCGCTCTTTTTTCAATTAAAAAATCGCTAGATTTTGTTATAAAATCATTAAAATTTAACCAATTAACATTAGCATGTGGCTGAGTTAACCAATGGTGTTTTGTTGGGATGAAAAACTTACAATCAGAAAATTGAGCTAATTCATTTTGATAAATATAAAAACCAATTATACAATTGTTATTAATAGTTGAAAACTGCTTGCCAAATTGAGTTAATGGAACAAATAATTGGGTTTTAAAATAAACCTGTTGTTCAATTTTTTTTGGAGATAAATTAATTTGTGAAATATATTCTTTACACTCTTTAGAATAGAGTAGTGGAAGTTGCTTTTCTTTTAATTTAGTGAGTTTTTCAATGAGAGAATCTTTTCTGTTAGGACCAATCCAATGTTCTATTTCGGTATTTCCTACCGATGAATCATATAAATAAAATTTATAAACAATTTCTAAATGTATGGGTTGTTTATTTTTTAAAATAATACAATCTAATTCACCTAAAGTAATTTTGTTTTGCTGAATTTGAATGTTTTCAGCTAAAATATTTATTGCTTTATCTTCTGATAAACTAAAAGAAACAAAACGTTCAACTAATTTACCTAAGCGAGGAAGTTTAGTAATGTGCTGATTAAAGGTAGATGTTTTTTTAGGCAATAACTCTGTAAATTGTTGCAAACCAAAAACACCTTTTCCATGCCATAGAAAAGGTGTTTGTAAAAATCCTTTGTATTGTAATTGTATATCTTTCGATTTAAAATTCATCCAAAGAAATTATTCTTTTATTCCTAGTTTAGTTAAAACTAACTGAGTAATATCAAATTTTTCATCGATATAACCAAACTCGTTTCCTCCGGTAGTTAAAATTTGTGTATATCCATTTGCTTTTGCAACTTCACTAATAACTTCACTTAATTTTTTATACAACGGACGCATAAACTCATCCCGGCGTAATTGCATCATAGCGGTTCCGTTTTTACGAAACTTTCCCATCTCTTGTTCTATTTTTTGAAGCTCAGTAATTCTAACTTTTTTATCATCAGCAGTCATTATTTTTTCTTCAGCTTTAAAAGATTCTACTTTGCTTTTGTAATCTGTAAATTTTATATTTAATGATGAATCTAATTTTTTACTGTAGGTGTCAATTCTTTGTAAAACAGTTTTCATTTGAGGCATTTTACTTATAATTAACTCGCTATTTACGGTGCCTAATTTGGTTTGAGCAAATGATGTTGTTGATAAAAGAATTGCAACTAAAAATATAATTTTTGACTTCATTTTTTAATGTTTTTCCACAAATATAAAAAAGTGGGTTAGTTAAATGTTTTAAAATTTGTTAAAATTGATTGTTGATAACGGTTAATATCGAGTTTACATCTGATTGATAGTCAAACCAATGAATTGAGGTGTCTTTTCGAAACCAAGTACCTTGTCTTTTAGCAAACCTTCTGGTGTTTTTCTTAATTTCTTCAATGGCAAACTCTTGCGTAAAATTACCATCAAAATATTCAAAAAGTTCACGATATCCAACGGTTTTTAAAGCATTAAGATTTTTGTTTGCATACAGGTTTTTAACTTCGTTTAATAAACCATTTTGTATCATAATATCAACACGTTGGTTAATACGATTGTACATTATTTCTCTATCGGCAGTCAATCCAATTTTAATTGATTTAAAATTGCGAGGAGCTTTTGGTTTGTTTTTAAAAGAAGTATATGTTTTGCCTGTGCCAATACAAATTTCTAAGGCACGCATTACCCGATGCGGATTGTCGATAGCAATTGAGTTATAGGTTTCAATATCTAATTCTTTCAATTTATTTTGTAACGGTTCAATTCCGTTTTTCTCTAATTCTTTAGTAAGACTAACTCTTATTGAAGGATCAACTTCAGGAAAATAATCCAATCCTTTTAAAACAGCATCAACATATAAACCACTGCCACCAACCATAATTTGTACTGGGTTTTTTAAAAATAAGTTGTCTAATTTTTTTAAAACATCTTTTTCAAATTGCCCAACCGAGTATTCTTCGAAGATACTTTTGTTTTGAATAAAATGATGAGGAGCAGCTGCCAATTCATCAGTTTCAGGAACCGCTGTTCCGATGGTCATTTCTTTAAAAAATTGACGAGAATCACACGAAATAATATCACAATTAAAATGTTGTGCTAATTTAATACTTAGAGCTGTTTTACCAATGGCAGTAGCGCCAACAATGGTAATTAAGGTGTTTTTGGTAGTTGAATTACTCAATTTTAAGGATTTAATTGGTGTCCGCATTCATAACAAAATTCTGCTTCATCTCTATGAAACTCTGCAGCGCAATTTGGGCAAACCTGTGTATTGGTGTGTAAACTATTACTATTTGTTTTTGTCATTTCTGACGAAACAATTCCGGTTGGGATGGCAATAATACCATAACCTAATATCATAATAAAAGAAGCAATTAATTGCCCAAAAGCAGTAACAGGAGCAATATCTCCATAACCAACAGTAGTAAGGGTAACTATTGCCCAATATACACTTCTAGGTATGCTTGTAAACCCACTATTAGCATTTCCTTCTATAAGATACATAATAGTACCTAAGATTAAACAAAGTATGATAACGAAAGATAAAAATACGGCTATTTTAATTCTACTAGCTTTCAATGCTCTAGTAAAATTATTAGATTCTCCAATAAAACGTGCTAATTTTAAAATTCTAAAAATACGCATTAGTCGTAAGGCTCTAAATGCAATTAAAGAATGGAAACTACCAAAAAATAGCAATAAGTATTTAGGGATAGTAGATAAGAAATCAATAATACCGTAAAAACTAAAAATGTATTTATATGGTTTTTTTATGGATATAATTCTTGCAAAATATTCAATAGTAAATAATATGGTAATAATCCATTCAGCTATATTTAAAAATGTTCCGTATTTATTATTGATACTCTCAACACTTTCTAACATTACCAATAAAATACTGGTTAGTATTGAAACTAATATTACAATGTCAAATACCTTACCTGTTGGGGTATCTGCTTCGTAAATTATTTCATGAAGTTTGTCTTTCCAGTTTTTTTGTTCGTTCTTCAAAAAGAAAGATTTTTAGGTGATTATAACAATATTACAAATTATTTTCAACTTGTAATCGTACTATTTTTGTTACTTTATTTTTAAGTAAATAGTTTTTAATAATGATTTTAGCTAAATCAGGGTTTTCAATAGGTGTAAGCATTGATTTTAAAATAGCCAACTGATTTTCTTGAAAAGCCAAATTAGTATAAGCGTACCCTAAAACAACGTTATTTTCAATTAAAATAACAGCATGTTCTTCTGGCGTTCTACCTTTATCGATTAATAATAAATTATCATTATTAAAATTCTTATTTAAATTTTTACGTTTACGAATAACATTAAATTTTGGTTTTAATTTTACAAGTTCTAAATGATATTTTAACCTGGTAAAAAGTATATTACCTGTTTCTTCATAGGTAATTTCGTTAATACGTTTTATTATTTTTTGAGCTTTAGGAGTGTCTTTTAATAATAGCTTATTTACTTCCTGTTTTATATTTGTACCTCTACCAATAAAAATAATATTTCCTTGTTCGCTATGAACATAAAATACGCCTTGTTTTTCTGGTAATTGATCTAGTATTTTTATAAAAAGTTGTTTTTCATGTCTATTATCAGTATATTTTATAGATTGCTGAATGATACTTTTCTCAATATCTTTTTCTAATAGTAATTTAAATAATTGTACTGTTGCCAAAGCATCACCGTTTGCTCTATGCCTGTCGGACATTGGAATGCCAATAAATCTACATAATTTACCTAAACTATGTGAAGGAGCTTCAGGAATTAATTTTTTACTAAGCGCTACTGTACAAAGGGTATTTCTTTTAAAATCGTAACCTAAACGATTGTATTCTGTACGTAAAATGCGATAATCGAAACTAGCATTATGAGCAATGATAATACAATTTTCGGTAATTTCAATAATTCGTTTTGCAACCTCATGAAATTTAGGTGCATTGCGAAGCATTTTATTATTAATACCGGTTAGTTTAACAACAAATTCTTGAATTTCTTTTTCAGGATTAACTAAGCTGATAAACTGGTCAACTACTTGATGACCATCAAACTTATGAATAGCAATTTCAGTAATTCCTTCTTCATTAAATTTACCTCCTGTTGTTTCAATATCTAAAACTGCGTACAATTCTTTTTTTTTTAGCTGATTAATGTAAATCTAAACAATATAATTTCGAACTCCAAAAATAGCGCTACCAATTCGAACCATATTACTACCATTTTTTATAGCTAATTGATAATCACCACTCATACCCATTGAAAGAATAGATAATTTTGAGTTTTTTTCTTTATTTTCACTAAAAAAGTTAGCTAAAGAGACAAATTCTTCTTGTAATTGTTCTTGGTTGTCAGTAAATGTAGCCATTCCCATAAAACCTACGACATTTATGTGTTGTAATTCAGCAAATTCTTCAGATGAAATAATTTCATCAATAGCGTTAAAAGATAATCCAAATTTTGTTTCTTCTTTGGCAATACGTGCTTGTAATAAACAATTGATTACCCGATCATGTTTTTTAGCTTGTTTGTTAATTTCTTTTAGTGTTTTAAAACTATCAACACCATGAATTAAATCAACAAAATGTGCCATGTATTTAACTTTATTTCGCTGTAAGTGACCAATCATATGCCATTTAATATCTTTTGGTAGCGCATCGTATTTGGTAACCATTTCTTGAATTTTATTTTCACCAAACACACGCTGTCCTGCATCGTAAGCTTCTTGAATATCAGCAATTGGTTTGGTTTTAGAAACAGCAACTAAAGTTACGTTATTAGGTATGGTTGTGTTTATTTTTTGAAGATTTTCTTTAATTCCTGTCATTTCTAATTAAATTTCATAAATAGTTAAAGCGCTTCTTAATTTGGGTTCGATATATGTTGTTTTTGGTGGCATTAACATATCGGCATCAACAATTTCTTTTAGTTCATGTATGGTGGTTGGTAACATTCCGAAGGATACTTCAAAATTACCAGCATCTACTTTTGTTTTTAACTCTAAACTATCAGATTTATCTTGAGAATACATAATTTTTGATGCATTTCTAATGTCTTTGATTCCTAATATCGGATTTAAAATAGTTTGATATAAAATTTGTGCATCTAATTTACTTAAGGCATCTGTAAATTTATATCTAGATTTACGCAAATGCAATGCATAAAATTCACCATTTAAATACATACTAAATTGATGTTTTTCTTTGGGTTTGTATAACTCTTGCCCTCTGTTTTCTATCCTAAAAAAAGTATCTAACTCTATTAAAAATTCTTCGGTTGTATAACCATTCAAATCTTTTATAAATCGATTAAACTCGTAAATACTTAATTGACTTTCAGGTAATAAATAACTCATAAAAAAGTTATATTTTTCATTACCTGTATGCTTCGAATTTTCACTAGCTAAGTTTTTGGCTAATAAACATGAAGATGTAGATCGGTGATGTCCATCAGCAATATACAATGTATTTACTTGCGAAAAAGCATTGGATATTTGCGTAATGTCATTCTCTTTATCAACAATCCAAAGTAAATGTGAGTCTTTATCAGTTGTAGAAAATTCGTACTCAGCTCTGTTAATTGTATATTTTTTTATAATTGTTTCAATTACATTATTATCTGGGTATGTTAAAAGTACAGGTTCAGCATTAAAACCTGTGTTTTTTAAATAATTTTCAAATAACAATTCGCGCTCTTTTAAAGTACCTTCGTGTTTTTTTATCGTATTATTATGATAATCTTCTACTGAGGTGGCAGCTATAATTCCGCAAAAAGAGTTTGTTGGTGTTGTTTTTTGATAAATATAAAATCCAGGATTTTTATCTTTTGTAAAAATACCATCTTCTTTAAACTCTAAATAACGATTGTGCACTAATTTAAAGCGTTGTTCACCAGTAACATCTTGTTTGTGATATTTATAACCAGGGTTAATTACATGTAAAAATGTATAAGGGTTAAAAGCTAATTTAGCATTTAACATTTCTGGAGGATAAATTTCATACGATTTAGATGAAACTAATGCTACTTTATCTCTGGTAGCTCTTACCGCTTTAAAAGGTTTTACAGTTGCCATTAATACTTTAATTTATTCTTGTAAAGAATTAATAATTTTATCAGCCAACTCGGTACCAATTTTATGTTGCGCTTCTACAGTGTAAGCTGCAATATTAGGGCTTAAAGACAAATTTGGATTCATTAATAGCTGAATTTCTGGTTTTGGTTGATTTTCAAAAGTATCTAAACCAGCATATTTAACTTTACCGCTTTCAATGGCTTTTACTAAAGCTATTTCATCAACTAAGCCTGCTTGTGCTACGTTTATAAAACCAACACCATCTTTCATCTGTTCAAATTCTTTGGTGCTAATTAGATGGTTTTCTTGTGCTGATAAATGTAAGCTAATAAAATGCGCTTCTTTAAATAACTCATCTGAACTTAACATATCAATTTCGATGTCAATATTTTGCCCGTTAAAAAAATCAATCGGTATAATGATCGAATTATCGTAGTCTACATCATAAGCAACCACTTTCATTCCTACACCTAAAGCAAGTTTAGCTACTTGCTGCCCGGCAGCATCCATACCTACAATCCCTAAAGTTTTTCCGCGTAATTCAGTTCCGTTAGAAAACTGTTTTTTCATAGCATTAAAACTCATATCACCTTCTAAAGGCATTTCTCTATTGGCTTGGTGTAAAAAACGAGCCATCCCTAACAAGTGTGCAAAAACTAATTCGGCAATAGCATTGGCGCTAGCGTCAGCAATATTTACCACTTGTACACCACATTCTTGGGCATACATAACATCAATATTATCGTTATTGGTACCAGCGTTTGCTATTAATTTTAAACTAGGGCAGTTGTCAATTAATTCGGCATGTATTTCGGTGTTATTTTTAATAATAATTACGTTAATTTCATCCTCATTAATAAAATTTTCTAATTGCTCTTGAGCAACTTTGGTTATTATTACTTCAAATCCTGCATTTTCTAAAGTAGCTTTTCCACTTTCAGAAATTCCGTCGTTTGCTAATATTTTCATTTAAAATGTGTCTCTTTTTTATTGATAGCTTTTAGCTAATTCGTTCTAATTCTTGCATTACATCCACTAAGGCTTGTACACTATATAAAGGTAATGCGTTGTACATGCTTGCTCTATAACCACCAACACTTCTGTGCCCGTTTAAACCATTAATATTGGCTTCGGCCCACATAGTATCAAACTTATTTTTTAAGGTTTCGTTTGTTAAAGAAAACGTAGCATTCATGTGGCTTCGATCTTCAGTAACAGCTTCCCCTTTAAATAACGGATTTCTATCTATTTCGGTATATAAAAGTGCCGATTTTTGTTGGTTTACTTTTTCTATAAATTCAATTCCGCCTAAATCTTTTAACCATTCTAAAGTTAACATCGATGTATATATGGCAAAAACAGGAGGTGTGTTAAACATACTGTCTTTATCGATAAATGTTTGATAGTTTAACATTGATGGAATTATACGTTCTACTTTTCCTAAAATTTCTTCTTTTACAATAACTAACGTAGTTCCTGCAGGTCCCATGTTTTTCTGTGCCCCAGCATAGATTAAATCAAATTTTGAAAAATCTAACTGACGAGAAAAAATATCAGAACTCATATCACATATCAACGGAACCGAAGTTTCAGGAAAACTTTTCATTTGCGTTCCGTAAATCGTGTTGTTACTTGTGCAATGAAAATAATCAACATCCGTAGGAATTTCATAACTTTTTGGAATGTAATTAAAGTTATTTTCTTCGGATGAAGCTACTTCAATCAACTCGCCAAATAATTTAGCTTCTTTAATAGCTTTGCTACTCCAAGTACCTGTATTTAAATAAGCTGCTTTTTTATTTAGTAAATTATAAGCCGTCATTAAAAACTGATTGCTGGCACCGCCTTGCAAAAACAATGCTTTATAACCTTTGTTTTGTAGGCCTAATAACTCTAAGGCTAAACTTCGTGCTTTTTCAATAACAGCAACAAAAGGCTTACTTCTGTGCGATATTTCTAATAACGATAAATTATCATCATTAAAATTGATAACTGCTTCGGATGCTTTTTGAAGCACATCTTCAGGTAAAATACAAGGGCCTGCGCTAAAATTATGCTTTTTCATTACTAAAGTGGTGTTTTGTTATAACAAAGGTGCGAAATTTATAGAGTGTATTTTTATATTTTTGATAAAAACTCAAGCGTATTTATTCCATCAGCATAATCCCATAATTGCGGATTTTGAGTTTCGCCAAAAGCAATTTCATTTGCTGTAAAATTACGAGCTACTACACATTGTATTTTTTCTTTGTCTTGTTTTAATTTTACTTTTAAATCTTCAATATTGTCGTAATATTCGTAAAAAACTGAAGCGATAGGAGAGGCGTAACTTTCATCTTCTTTAATCATTAAAAAACCGTTTTCTAAAATATCAAACTCGCTCATTAAATAAACCGCTTTATTATAATCGTAATTATTGGCATATTTAGCGTTGTTAATAATTTCTTGCTTGTTGTACATGCCTGTAAAAAAAGCATCGAAATTATAATTTTTTGGAACATATAATTTTGATACTGAACGGCATCCTAACCCGAAGTAACAAAAAACATCATTACTTAAGTTTTCTAAATCTTGAGGCGTTTCATTTCCTGTTAAAACGGCTACCGAATTTCTACTTTTTCTAATAATACTAGGTTTATCTTTAAAATAAAATTCAAAATAACGCGCCGTATTATTGCTTCCAGTAGCAATAACAGCATCAAAATCGGTTAATTTTTGTTCGGTAAATGTAATTTTACCTTTCAATTCGGGCTGAACGTATTCTAAATACTTAGCTAAAAAAGGTAATAAATGTTTATCGTTTGATGATTGTTTAACTAATACTGAATGTCCAGCAATTAAAACAGATATAAAATCATGAAAACCAACAAGCGGAATATTCCCAGCCATAATAACAGCAACTTGTTTTGAATCGTTTTCGCCTAAATTTTCATTAGCAATCCATTGTTGAATATTTTCTTTGGTTAAGGCTTTAGACCAGCTTTCGGTAGCAAATAATAAGTTTTCTTTGGTAAACCAAGTATTATTTTCTCCAGCTATTTTTAATTGATGTTTAAATCCGTCAAAAAATAAGTCGTTAAATTTAATTTCGTTTTTTTGAGTAGTTTCTTTTTGAGTAAACTGACCTAAAAACTTCCCTAATTCTACAAATGCTGAAATTCTATTTTGGATTGTATCCATTTATTTTGTTTCTAAATTAATTTGGAACTATTTTTGCACCTGCAAAGTTACAAAACTGAAATAGATTAATTATGGCAATTATAATAACAGATGAATGTATAAATTGTGGTGCATGTGAACCAGAATGTCCAAACACGGCAATTTACGAAGGAGCTGATGATTGGAAATATGCTGATGGAACTGATTTAACAGGAAACGTGGTTTTACCTAGTGGTAAAAAAGCGAATGCTGATGAAGATCAGGAGCCTATTTCAGATGAAATTTATTTTATTGTAGCTGATAAATGTACTGAGTGTAAAGGTTTTCATGAAGAACCACAATGTGCAGCAGTTTGCCCAGTAGATTGTTGTGTGCCTGACGATGATAATGTAGAAACTGAAGAAGAGTTATTAGCTAAACAAAGTTTTATGCATAACGAATAGTTTACAATATTATATAAAATAAAAAAATCCCGAGATTTGTTCTCGGGATTTTTTTATTTAAAATCGATAGTTTTTATAAACTAAAACCTAATCTTGTAAAAAAGTAAGCACCATCTGATCCCATTTGTACAGAATCAGCTAGTCCTCCTTGATCTGTCCATCCATCAAATTGAGAAGTAGGGTATACATTAAAAATATTGTTACCACCCATTGTAAACATAATTTTATCAGTAAAAGCATAGCTTAAACTCAAGTCAGTGGTAATTTTACTTTTATAGGTATCAGTAGCTACAGGATATAAAGCATCTGCTTCTGCCTGTGTTGTAGCAGGAGAGTCTACCCATTGAAAATCTTGTAATTGTACTTCACTAAATTTAGTTAATCCTAAAGCGATATCAAATTTTTTGTAACCATACCCTAAGTTTAAACCAAATTTATGGTCAGGAGCAGCAGCTTTTAAATAAGCTTCTGAAAAAGGACTAAAAAAGGTAAATCTATTTAGATTTCCATTTTTTATTTTTTCAATTTTAGTATCATTAAAATTTCCAACAAGTCCTACATCTAACCTATGGTCATTAAATTTTTTCTTATAATTTAAAACAATATCAATTCCTTGTGTTTTGGTATCTACACCATTGGCAAAAAATTGAGCTGCATCTACGCCTAAATTTAATGGAGTAGCATCAAAATTATCTGTTAAAATAATTCGATCATCAACAGAAATAGAGTAGGCATCAATAGTTGCTGTAAATCCACCAGTTTTATAGGTAAAACCAATGCTACTGTTAAAAGCAGTTTCTTCTTTTAGTTGCTCAATACCAAAAGCTCTGGTAACGGTACTGTTATTTGCTGATAATAAAGAAGGTAAAGATACACCGTTTACAATGTTTGTAAATTTTAGGTTGTAATATAGTTGCGCTAATGAAGGTGCTCTAAACCCTGAAGAAATTGATCCCCTTAAGGTTAAATTATCATTCGCTTTAAATCGAGAAGCTAGTTTAAAATTAAAAGTGCTACCAAAGTCACTGTAATCTTCAAATCTAAGAGCAGCACCAACTAAAAATTTATCAGTAAAATTAAATTCAGAATCAAAATATACACCAACATTACTTCTTGATCGGTCTACTTCGTTATCTGGACTATATCCAGGAAAACCTTGTGCGCCTCCGGGTAAATCATCGCCATTAGAATCTGTTGCTATTACTTGTGTAGCAGGATTGGTGATTAAAAGTCCGTCTTCATCATATAATCCATATGAACGTTCTTCACCAGCAAAAATAATAAAGTTTTCTGTTCTGTATTCTAAACCAAAAGCGATGTTTATACCACTCATTGAGTCTTCAAAATATTTAGAAAAATCAACACCTGTTGTGTTTTGAGATAAACTATGGCCACCAGCATCAAACTCTGTTGGTGAAGCATCTTTTAAAGAAGCGTTGTTGGTGTCTTTTATTAAATAATGAAACTTATTTTCTCCATAAGTATTGTTAAAATCAAGTTCCCATCCGTTAGCTAATATATGTTTTACTCCAGCAGAAACAGAGATGTCGGCTATATTAGATGTTATTCTAGGAGTAAATCCGTTAGGATATAAACTAGGCACACTTCTGTTATCGCCATCAGCATAGCTATCTCTTGAAAAAGCGTAGGCATCGGTATCTCTATAATTTCGTCCACCAAAAGCATATACTTCAGTGTTATCATTAACAGGCAAGCTAGTATTTACCATAAAATTAAAACCATCAACACCTGCGCTACCATAACCTTTACGCCATGAAAAACCAGGACGTAACGTGTTTTCTTTTGACAACAATTCTGTTGTAAAGTTTACAAAACCTCCTTTGTCATTTAGTTTAGCACCATAATTTAAATCTAATTTAAAAGTACCTCCATCAAAACTTTTGTCTTTTCCGTCTAATCTACTTTTTCCTTCTACATTATATAAAGTTTCTCCAGTGGCATCTTCCCAACCATTTCCAATAGCGGTACTATAAACACCGTAACCAATACTTCCAGAAACACCATCAGTAGCGTCTTTTAAAACAATATTTATTACTCCGGCAATAGCGTCAGAACCATATTGTGCAGATGCTCCGTCACGTAAAACTTCTATTCTTTTAATTGCTGCTGTAGGTATAGCATTTAAATCGGTACCAGAATTACCACGACCACGTGTACCAAAAATATTTACTAATGATGATTGATGACGTCTTTTACCGTTGATTAAAACTAGTGTTTGGTCAGGCCCCAAACCTCTTAGAGAAGCAGGAACCACATGATCTGCTCCATCAGATCCAGATTGCTTAGTTGCATTAAAAGAAGGTGCAGCGTATTGTAAAAGATCATTTACTTCTACCTTACCGTTTTTAGCAGCCAAACTACCAACATCAATAACATCAACAGGTACAGGAGTGTCTACTGCGGTTCTTTTTGCATTTCTAGAACCAACAATCACAACCTCATCTAACTGTAAACCTTCATTTAAAGTAATGTTAAATGTTGTATTTCCATTAACAGGAATTTCTTGGGTTTCAAAACCCGAAAAACTAATAATTAGTGTACTATTTGGACTGGTAGTTAATGTAAAGTTTCCGTTAAAATCAGTAGAAGCTCCATTGCTTGTCCCTTTTTCTAAAATATTTGCACCAGGTAAAGGTTCGTTAGTGCTATCTCTTATAGTTCCTTTAATTTGTAATTGGGCATTTATTAGTTGTGTTCCAAAGAATAAAAAACAAATTAAAAAAAAATGCAGTCTTTTCATAAATGAGATTTTATTGATTAATATTCTTTAAATGTAGTAAAAAGAAGTGTTATTTTGTTAATTTGTGTTAAAAAAACGTTTATTGTATTTTTTTTTTAGTTAAAGTTATGTGAATTATTAAATGTCGTTTTTTTGAAAGCAAAGCAGTATATTTGCACACGAAAATTTTCAATAAAACAACAGAATGAAAGCCGGAATTGTAGGATTACCAAACGTAGGAAAATCAACTTTATTTAACTGTTTATCTAATGCAAAAGCGCAAAGTGCCAACTTTCCTTTTTGTACAATAGAGCCAAATATTGGAGTGGTAAATGTACCAGACCCAAGAATACAGGTTTTAGAAGGAATGGTAAATCCAGAAAGAGTAGTACCTGCAACAGTAGAGATTGTTGATATTGCTGGTTTGGTAAAAGGAGCAAGTAAGGGAGAGGGATTAGGAAATCAATTCTTAGCAAATATTCGCGAAACAGACGCAATTATTCATGTTCTACGTTGTTTTGATAACGAAAATATTATTCATGTTGATGCCTCAGTAGATCCAGTTAGAGATAAAGAAACGATTGATATTGAGTTACAATTAAAAGATTTAGAAACTGTTCAAAAACGTTTAGAGCGTGTAAAAAGAACGGCTAAAACTGGTAATAAGGAAGCACAAGTTGAATTAGAAATTCTTTTAAAAGTAGAAAAAACATTACTAGACGGAGTTTCAGTAAGAGCTATCGAATTTTCTGAAAAAGAAATAGAAGTTGTAAAATCATTACAATTCATCACTTCAAAACCAGTATTATATGTATGTAATGTAGATGAAGGTGCTGCTGTTACAGGGAATGATTATGTAAATGCTGTAAAAGAAGCTGTAAAAAATGAAAACGCCGAAGTTATTGTGTTGGCAGTTGGTACCGAAGCAGATATTACCGAGTTAGATGATTATGAAGAACGCGAAATGTTTTTAGCAGATATCGGTTTAAAAGAAGCAGGAGCCTCTGTTTTAATTAGAGCAGCCTATAAATTATTAAACTTACAAACTTATTTTACCGTAGGTCTAAAAGAAGTAAGGGCTTGGACGATTAATATTGGTGATACCGCACCACAAGCAGCTGGAGTAATTCATACCGATTTTGAAAAAGGATTTATTCGTGCCGAAGTAACAAAATATGATGATTATACTACTTTAGGTGGTGAGCAAAAAGTAAAAGAAGCAGGTAAACTAGGAGTTGAAGGTAAAGAGTATATCGTGCAAGATGGCGATATAATGAACTTCAGGTTTAACGTTTAATCTAAGTTAGAACAGCATAAACAGTCTTTTACTATTAGATTTTATAATGAATACTGCATTTTATTATGCAGTATTTTTTGTTATTAATTATTTTGAATACAATAAAGGTATTGTTCATTATAGTAAAGTTGATAATATGTTTTTAATGTTTAATTATTCTTATAAACTGACTGCGTTAGCGATTGAATGGTATGTTTGAGCTCTTTTTTAATTTTGTTTTTTTATTTGTGAGGGACGAACAAATTAACAAAGTGCACAAAATTAAAAAAAGCGAGTAATGAAAGCGCGACACTTGTGGAACGCCCAAAAAGAATTTACCTTTGCAACTGTAAAATAAAGAGATGAAATACGCAAAAAATATATTAGAAACCATTGGTAATACACCATTAGTTCAGTTAAACTCAGTAACTAAAGAAATTGATGCTTTAGTTTTAGCAAAGGTAGAAACCTTTAACCCCGGAAATTCGATTAAAGATAGAATGGCGTTAAAAATGATTGAAGATGCTGAAGCTGATGGGCGCTTACAACCTGGAGGGACTATTATTGAAGGAACCTCAGGAAATACAGGTATGGGGTTAGCCTTAGCAGCAATTATAAAAGGGTACAAGTGTATTTTTGTAATTTCAGACAAGCAATCGAAAGAAAAGATGGATATTTTACGTGCTGTAGGAGCTGAGGTTATTGTTTGTCCTACCAATGTAGAACCAGATGATCCTCGATCTTATTACTCGGTTTCTAAACGTTTAGGTGAAGAAACTCCTAATTCTTGGTACGTAAATCAATATGACAACCCAAGTAATGCATTGGCACATTATGAGCAAACAGGGCCTGAAATATGGAAACAAACCGAAGGTAAAATAACACATTTTGTCGTAGGTGTTGGAACTGGAGGTACTGTTTCGGGAACGGCAAAATACTTAAAAGAGCAAAATCCGAATATAAAAGTTTGGGGAATTGATACTTACGGATCAGTATTTAAAAAATACCATGAAACAGGTGTTTTTGATGAAAATGAAATTTACCCATACATTACCGAAGGTATAGGAGAGGATATTTTACCTAAAAATGTAGATTTTTCTTTAATTGATGGCTTTACCAAAGTAACGGATAAAGACGCAGCAGTTTATACACGTAAAATAGCAAAAGAAGAAGGTATTTTTGTAGGTAACTCAGCAGGGTCTGCTATTAAAGGAATGTTACAGTTAAAAGAGCATTTTAAGAAAGATGATGTGGTAGTAGTACTATTTCATGATCATGGAAGTAGGTATGTAGGTAAGATGTTTAATGATGATTGGATGCGTGAGCGTGGTTTTTTAGAAGAAACAATTACAAAGGCAGAGGATTTAATAAAATCACACATTAATAAGCCGTTAGTAACTGTTCAAACAGAAGAACTGGTATCACATGCAATTGAAAGAATGCGTGATTTTAAAATATCGCAAATTCCGGTAAAAGATATTAACGGGTTTGTAGGCTCGGTAAACGAATCAGATTTATTACGAAGTTATATAGCTGATAAGGATATAGCTGATAAACCAATTAAAGAGGTTATGGGTTCTATTTATCCTGTTGTAAAATTATCAGCATCTATTGATGAAGTTTCTAAATTAATAACAAAAGATAATCAAGCAGTCTTAGTTGATTTAGGTGATAATAAACACCATATTATTACTAAGTATGATATTATTAGTGCTATATAAATTATAAAAAACCTTTAGATTAATTCTTAGTCTAAAGGTTTTTACAATTTACACGTTTTGTAAGGTGTTGTTTTATTTTATTTTTGAAACAAATATTTATCATGATCTCCTTTTCCAAAAAGTACTTTCTTTCCATCTTGCTTCTGCTTTATAAAATAAATTTTTATGCTTTAAATAGTGGTTCCATACTTGTTTTATTTGATTAGAATATAGCATATTAAAATCTTCCATTTTAGCAACACTAAAATCTTTTATAAAATTAAAATTTGTTACTAGTTCTTTAAATTGCATTGCGTTAGCCATGGCATTAAACATTCCTTGAGAAGATAAAGGGTCGAAACTAATAGCGGCATCACCTAAAGCAATCCATTGCTTACCTGCTGGTTGCTCTAAACGTGTTGAATTTGCACTAACAGTTCCATGAAAAGTAATATCCTTTTCGTTTTTTGCTAGTAATGATTGCATTATTTTATGCTGTTTAATAAGCGTTAAAAAAGAAGTTGAATTTTTAAGTATAGCTTTATCAATTAGATCAGCATCTGTTTGAAAAGAAATAATTCTTTTATTATTAGGTAAAACAGCACTATACCACCAACCTAATTCATCAGCAACAATGGTACTCATAGTATTAATACTTGTATTAGGCATGCTTACCCAGCATGAAATTAATTTATCAAACTGAACTCGTTTAATTCCAATGCTTTTAGCAAAGTGAGATTGCCTACCGGTTGCATCAATTACAAAAGTTGCATGAATAGTATGCGTTGTTCTATTTTTTAAATCATCAGACTTACCTGTTACTTTCCATAAGTTTTCTTCATAAGAACTATTAAAAAGACGAATTCCCCACAAGCAGTTAACACCTCTTTCAAAAGCTTTTTGTCTAAGATATACTTCAAAGTTCTTTCTATCTAAACTTCTAGAAAAACCATCAGGGTTTTTAAGGTGATCTACTATGTGAAGTTGATCACTTCCCCAGTAAGATTGCATACCAAGGTTATTACTAAATAGCGATTGTTTAAAATCATCAGATTCATTTTCTAAAAGACCTAATTTTTTTAAGATTCTTTGAGCAGCAGGAGCTAAAGATTCACCAATTCGATCAACAGGTGTTGTTTTTTTGTCTATTAAAGTAACATTATAGTCGTTAGCCAAAGAAATAGCAGCAATACAACCTGCAATACCTCCGCCTATAATAAGTATATCTGTTTTTTCCACAAAGTGATGTTTAAATAAATTAATGGTTTACTAATTAAAAAAACAACCTTGTAAAACTACAAGGTTGTTAATTGTATTAAACAATTATAAAAATATATTATTTAGGCGTATATCTAGAAAAACGTGTCATTTTTTCAGGAATACCAACTTCTACTTTTACAAGAGTTTCTTGTTGATGTGAATCTGATTGTTTTATTGTATGTAGCTTAGAAGCAATAAGATGTATCGTGTTGGTAACATTTGTTGATGTTTTAAAATCTTTAGTTAATTCATCTTCAACCAATGTTAATAATTCTCCTTTAGCACCTTCTAATAAAAACTGCTCATTTAATAAATTGTCATGAGAAAGTTTGTCTACAGCTGCATACAATACATTTTTAGTCGTATCATTTAAAGTATGATTGCTATTTAAAATACTATCTAAATCAACTAAAGTAGCTTTTAATAATTCAGCCTCTTGTTCAGGAGTAGGCGTAATTCCAACCTGCATTTCTTTTGGGAAATTAGGGTCGTGTGTAACACCAGGGCGTTTTTGAACTACAGCTAACTTATCAAAATATTTAATCATACTATTAATTTGATTTGTATAGGTAGGAGCTCCTCCATCTAAAGGAAGGTCATCTAGCCATTCAGATCGGAAATTAAACGCTTGAATACGTGTTTCTTCAGCTAGTTCGGGATTGATAACTTCTTCATAACGATCTTCATTTAAAATGTTATTAGGCACTCTAGCAGGCCAAAATGTAGGTAAATACGGATCATAGTCACTTGTGTAACCATCTCTACAACTAGCCGTATCAGTTTGCCAAGGAATAGCCATCCAACGAGTAATACTTCCAGCAACTTGTCCTCCTAAAATAGGTCCTTTAGCTAAAGGCAGTATATCGTTATTCATCATTGCACCATAATACATTGTGTTAACAGGTGGTGTTTTAGGAGCATGTTTTATTCGAAAAGGTGCCATATACATTCCTGAAGAACGCATTGGCCATGTCATTTCACAACCAGGGTGAAAAGCATCCGCTAAACAAAATTCCATGGCAGCTTTGGTAAGCATATCTGGTTGCTCAGCTATTGTTAGTTCATCAATTGTTGGAGGAGTAGGTATATGAGGGCATCCAGTCATATCAATATAATCGGCATCAAAATCACCTTTAACCCATTGGTCTAAAAATTCTAATTGTAAATTAGATAAAGTAGCATGTTGACGAACAGAGCCAGTAGAAGGAATGCTAATAGCATCACCATATAACCAAGGCCATAATTGCGGAGCTTCTGCTCCAGAGACTTCAAATCGACGGAAATTATTAGAAAGCGTACGTCGCATTTCCATATAAGCAGAAGATGGGTTCCCTAGTTTTTTTATCCATTCGATGGTTGTGTAATTAAATTGACCACCAAAGCCAAAAGCTCCAGCAAAACCAGCATTTACCCATTGTAAATCGGTCATACGTTGAAATATTGGTAAAATATCTTTAGTAAACGATGGTCTTGTAGGGCGAACTAACATATTCGATTTTACGGCTACATCACGCATTAAATCCCACATAGTACGTACCGATTTTTGCATTGGTGCATAATCTGGTGGCGCACAAATAACCCAAGCAGGATCTACAGTAAGTTTATTTCCGTTATATTCAACTTCAGCAGTAACAGGGCCGTCAGAAATATCATCGTACCAACCTTCATTATTTGCAAAAGTAATAGCAATATCTCCGTTAATATTTTCAGATTTTCCATGCCCACCTAACATAACTAAGCGTCCTTTTTCATCGGTATGCATTTCACCTAAATACACTTTGGTAGTTAAAAATTCTCCTTCAAAAGCATCACTTTTATTATTGGTACCCGAAATAGATTTAGCACCTCCGTCGATTAGTAATGACTCACGATCTTTTACATCGATGTTTCGTAACATAGATGGAGGAACATCAGCTGCCTCAGGAATATCTAAAGCAATGTTAAATTGATACCATGAAGATTTTTGGTTCGATAAATGACTATGCCATGTAATGTTTGAGTTTTCGGAAGTTAATTCTTTTACAGCTTTACCCGCTGCATTAAAACCGTAAATTCTAAACTGAGCAGCTTGTCTTTTTAAAGCCCCCGTTTTATCTCTGTATGCATACGGATCGGTTTGCGGTGCTGGATTATCAACCAAAGGACCTAAAAAGTATTCATCTTTACTATTTCCAACTCTCATAACACCAATAGGAGGGTAGATACCTGCTTTTACAATACAGTCGCTATCTTCATCTGTGTTTCCTTTAAATTCGGGGTTTATCTTAGTTGGTTCTTGTAATTGTTGTCCATTTGCTTGATGTCTTGCTTCAGCACTCGCAGCATATACAACTTTTCTTGCTTGTGCAATAGAGCCTAATGGTTCGTGTTGCGGTAATGTTCTCCAAATATTAAAGGCTAAATTACTACCAAATTCAGCTTGTCCAATCGCTGATACATCTTGCTGAGGTAAATGTAATTTTGCAATACAGATGTACGGACTTTCTTCTGTACTCCATACAACTTGAGCATCATTTAACGGCATAGTAGCATCGTTAGTTCTTAGCTGTATTTCAAAACGAAAAGTTGCTTCTTTTTTTACTAAACGTTGTTGTAAATCCAGTCCTAGGTAATTGGTGTCGTTAAAGGGAGTTCCTTTATAAGTGTCTTCAGGTACTAGGCGGTATCTTACAATTTGAGAGTCTCCTAATTTAAAAGGAAGTATTGCCCAATAGCTTGCGCTTAACACACTAGCTTCTTCTTTGGTCATTGCTTGTAAAATACTTGCCAATTCAGGATGCTTATTTATGTAAGTGTCATAATCGTGATTAATAACGCCGGCTTTAGTAAAACTGCACATTTGTTGTGCATCACGAGCAAAAAAACGATCTATGTTTTGAAAAATAAAATCAGCATTGGTACCATCGCCTAATAGTTTAGGCCCATCAACACCAAATAATTTTAAACCTACTCCTAAAGTTGAATGCAAGTCAGGAGATGTTGGCCCTGTATCGCTTGAAAAACGAACGGCACATTCGTAGGTGTCACTAGCAAATATTCCGACTTTAAATTTTTCGTTAATATCTTTATTTATTTCAAAACGACCATAAGCTATACCGTGTTGTTTTCTGAATACAGCTCTTTTAGCAGGTTGTTGTCCGTTTTCAATTCTAGTTTTTTGACCGATTTCTACAAACATCTCTTTAAGACGTTGTGTAACTAAGGTGATATTTCCATCGCAGTTCCAGCATGATGTAGATTTATCGTTTGAAGGTTTTGTCATTATTGGTTAGTTTAAGTTGTTATAAAATAAAAATTATTGAATAAGAATAAAAATAACATATAATTACATTCATTAATATATTATGGTCACGAGTGTATTAATTTGGGGTATGGGAGAGTTATTAAATTTATATTGTAACTTTTTTCACGTAATTTTTTATATAAACAAAGTGTAAAACCTTCGAAGGTTCTCGTATGTGGGTTTGTATCAATAATTAATTTTATACGGTATAACTTTAATTATTTCCCCATTTTTTTGACTGATAATAATTTTACAACTTCATCTCTCTTTAACGCTAATTCTTTATTATATGTATTCAAGTCCATTTCTCCGTAACCTAAGTTAGGCTTTATTGATAAAATATGTGGATATAAGTCTGTGTCTTTGTCGTAAATTTTTGCTTTTATAGAGGCTAATGCTTGCATAACATTTTGAATAGTCGTTTTATTTATCTCACTTTGAAATGGTAGTATGTTTGTTATATCTTTTGAATCCATTCCAATAACATCTACAGAAAGTGTACCTTCTAAGTGATTTGCTTCAGCAGCTAAGCCTAAAGCAAACAAATCTCCTAAATTAACTTTATTGTTTGAGGTTTTTACTTTTGCCACAAGTCTCAAGCCAACTCCAACCTTTGCTTCACCAAATTTTGTATGATGATTTTTATATTTGGTATAATCCATTACAATTCTATAATATGAATTTTTTGAAGAAACCTTTGAAGCTCCATAATTTAATTCCCCATTTATTGTATTTTCAATTATTGAAACTAAAGTTCCTTGGTTTTTTAAAAAGTCAGTAATCTCTGTTTTACTGGCTTTAATTAACTCTCTTTTACCTATTAAGTTAGTTGTTGTGTCAATATAAGGAATTGTCCATCCGTATTCTACAGGATCAATAGGATAAAATTCGGTGTTATTCACAACAACTTTTTTCATTAAATCTTTTGTTGATGTACAACTTATTAATAATATTGCAGTTAATAGTATAGTTAAAATTCGTTTCATATTTATTGATTTTTGGGTTAGTATCTTTTTAATTAAAGAAATTTATTATTTGAGTAATCTTATTAGTGTGTTTTTCTTTTTTTTGATGGATGTGTAAGTTTTAATAGCTGTGTATTAGGTGTATAGCAATCAAAATTACTTTTTAAATTTTAAAATGTAGCTTAAAAAACCGTAATATATTTACGGTAAAACCATATATGTATCTTAAATTTTAATAAATAATAAAAGTATTTATAAAAAAACGTTGAGAGCTTGTTGTTTGGTAATGAGTGTTGTAGGTGAAGGAGATAAGAATTGTTTTTAGTGGTATTACCTTGTTTTGTTAAGATTTAAAAGAAGTAGAAAATTATTAAAATAGCATGTATAACAAAACCCGCAATTTTAAATTGCGGGTTTTGTTATAATATAGTAAGTCAGTTTATTTTAAACTACCAGTCATGTCTTCAGGTTTTACCCATTCGTCATATTCAGCTTCGGTAACATACCCTAAACGTACGGCTTCAGTTTTTAAAGTTGTTCCGTTTGCGTGTGCAGTGTTAGCAATTTCAGCAGCTTTATAATACCCTATTTTCGTGTTTAATGCAGTAACTAGCATTAATGAGTTGTTTACTAACTCGGTAATTCTACCGTGGTTAGGCTCAATACCGGCAGCACAGTTAACATCAAAAGATACACAAGCATCTCCAATTAATTGAGCAGACTGTAATACGTTAGCCGCCATCATTGGTTTAAATACATTTAATTCGTAATGTCCTTGCGTACCACCAACGGTAACAGCAACGTCATTACCCATAACTTGTGCGCAAACCATAGTAATAGCTTCTGCTTGCGTAGGATTTACTTTTCCTGGCATAATAGAAGAACCTGGCTCGTTTGCAGGAATAATTAATTCACCAATACCACTACGAGGTCCTGATGCCATTAAACGAATATCATTAGCAATTTTATTAATTGAAACCGCTAATTGTTTTAAAGCTCCGTGTGTTTCAACTAAAGCATCGTGTGCAGCTAAGGCTTCAAATTTATTTTCTGCAGTTATAAACGGTAAACCTGTAAACTTAGCAATATACTTAGCAACTAATACATCGTAACCAGCAGGCGTGTTTAATCCTGTACCAACAGCTGTACCACCCAAAGCTAATTGACTTAAATGTTCAAGAGAGTTATTTAACGCTTTTAATCCGAAGTTTAATTGTGCTACATAACCAGAAAATTCTTGTCCTAAAGTTAACGGAGTTGCATCCATTAAGTGTGTACGACCAATTTTTACAACATCTTTAAAAGCTTCTGATTTTGCCTGTAAAGTATCGCGTAATTGTTCTACTCCAGGTATTGTTACTTCTACAATTTTCTTGTAAGCAGCAATATGCATACCTGTAGGAAAAGTATCGTTTGATGATTGCGATTTGTTTACATCATCATTTGGCTGGATGGTTTTTTCACCTTCACCAATTACTTTACCAGCAATTTCATGCGCTCTGTTAGCGATTACTTCGTTACAGTTCATGTTACTTTGTGTACCAGAACCTGTTTGCCAAATAACTAGCGGAAATTGATCATCGTGTTTACCAGCTAAAATTTCATCACAAACCTGTGCAATTAAATCTCTTTTTTCATTAGCTAATACACCTAATTCGGCATTGGTATAAGCGGCAGCTTTTTTTAAGTAAGCAAAACCATATACTACTTCTAAAGGCATTGAGCCAACTGGTCCTATTTTAAAGTTGTTACGAGAGCGCTCAGTTTGTGCTCCCCAATATTTATCAGCAGGAACTTCAACGTTTCCCATCGTATCTTTTTCGATTCTGAATTTTGTCATTATAAAATGATTTAAAAGAATATAATTTAACTAAGTTTCAAAATTACAAATTCTTATAGTTTTTTGTACGTTATTTTTGTCAGATTTTATTGTTTGAAAAGAAAAATAGTTTTAATTTTGCAGTATAACAATTATTAATAAGTAACAAATGTTAGATTTTTCAGAATTCTCAGGATTGGTATTATTCATGTTTATTTTTACAACCGGATTTTGGTTGTTAATTTTCTTATTAACATTTGTGGTTCCTTATTGGATTGGAGGAACAATTTTAGAAAACATAAAATTAAAAAGAGAAGCTAAAAAGGCAGCTCAAGAATTAAAGTAGCCTTTTAAATATATATTAAAAGCTCGTTCATTAGTTTGAACGAGCTTTTTATTTTAAAAAGAGTTTCTTCTTCTATTTCTGTTACCTTTTCTTGAGGGGTGATTTTTTCGAAACTCTTTTTTGTGTTCTGTCATAATTTTTTTAAGTTCATCTAATTGTTTGCTGTTTATAAACTTATATAATTCTTTTTGTTGTTTTAAGTTTATCTCTTGAATGCGAGCCTTTTTTTCCTGATCAGGTATTTCCTGAACTTTGATTTCTTTTTTTTCTTTGCCGTATTTTATAAGAATATCTTTAACCATTAATAACTGAATATTGTCTAACTTAAGTTTTTTTTGAATTTTTTCAAGTTGTTTATCAGTTATTTGTTCAGTATTTTGTTTTTTTTGAGCGAAAATATTTAAAGATAAAAATAGTAATAAGATATTTATGAAAATAAATTTATTCATAGATAATGTTTTAAGTAGTGTTTATTGCGTTAGGGATTGAATGGTTTGTTTGAGCTCTTTTGCTAACTGTGTGTTTTTATACACAGTTAGCAAAAAGCGAGTAATGAAAGCCCGCTCGAACGCCCAAAATATTATCCTTCAAAACCTTCGCCACCATCTTGACCACCGCCTTGTGGTCTTTCTCTTTTTTTCTTTTGATTAAAACGATAGGTAAAACTTAATGATATTTGACGCTCTCTCCATTGAAATTCACCATTAGAAATGGTTGATGGATTTTCTCTACCACCATAATACGTAGTACTTTCACGTTTACGTGAGTTAAATAAATCGCTTACATTTAATACCAATGAAGCTTTGTCTTTTAAAATATCTTTACTAAAAGCTAAGTTTGCCATAAACATTCCGCTTTGATCACTTTGCGCACTGTTTTGTGGTCCGCGATACATTAAACGTGTTTGCCATTCAATTTTTGCTGGCAAGGTAATACGAGCGTTAAAACGAGCAAACCAACTACTTTCATTAACTTCGGCTAAGTTTGTGGTAACTTGCGAGTTGTCTTGTGCTGTATATGTGTATGAAAAAGCATCAGTATTAAACTTAAAATAGTTAAAACTTGCAGATAAGCGTACTTTTTTAGTAGGGTTGTAGTTACTTGTAAATTCAAACCCGTAACGTTGTTCATCATTTAAATTTAAAGGTTGACGAACAAAAACGTTGGTTCCACTTCTTTCTTCTATGATAGATACCGATTGAATTTTATCAGTTGAAAGTTGATAATATAACGAAGCTCCTAAATTAAATTTTCTGATTTTTGTGTTGTAACCTAAATCGAATGAGCTTGTGTAGGTTGGGTTTAAATCAGGATTTCCTCTAAATACATTGGTGGCAGAACTACGGCTTTCAAACGGGTTTAAAAACCAGTGACGCGGTCTTCTTAAACGTCGGCTGTAACCTAAAGTAACGTTTTCGTTATCGTTTAATTCATAGCCAAGGTTTATGGTTGGAAACCATTCGGTATAGTTTTTATCTGATTTTTGATTGGTGGTTAACACATTTAAATCGATGTCAGTAATTTCGGTACGCAATCCTAATAAATATGAAAACTTGTTAATTTTACTTCCGTATTGTGTATAAAATGCATAAATGTTTTGCTTAAAAGTAATGGCATTTGAAGGATCGAAAGTAGCAAGTGGATCTAATAGATTTACTCTGAAATCTGAATCTAAATCTTGTAAAGTTGATTTGTGACCTATTTCAAACTGGCTATCTTCACCAATCGGTAATACATAGTCTATTTGTAATAGCTTTTCTTTAGAGTTGGTAATTTGTGAATTATCTTCAGAAAGAGCTCCGTTTACAGTTACTGGAGAGTTTTCTGTTTGTTTGCTATCTCCGTATTGTAAATCAATGGTTAGTTTTTGTCCAGAATCATTTAATCTATTGGTGTAATTTATAGAGTATTGTTTGTCTACACCATCTTCATCTTCATTTTCAATTCTGTTTTCTGTATTTGTTAAAACCTTGTTTTCGTCAAAAAAAGTTGAAATATTGGTTGCAATATCGTTTCCATTAGATTTTCTGTACACAAAATTACCGGTAACTGAGCTGTTATCGTTTATATAATATTCCATTCCAATAGATGCATTGAAGTTTTTATTTTTACGATCAAAAGTTCTGTCTTCATTTCTAAAATCTTTAATAGTATTATCACTATTAAAGTTTGTAAAATAAGTTTGTGAGTTTCCTGGTCCTTTTCTGTAAGAATACCCAATGTTAGAAAATAAGTTAACTTTTTTAGTACGGTAATTTAAGTTTGGGGCTACTCTAAGCATATCAGGATTACCAGCAGTAACGTTTAAGGAGCCATTAAAACCTGTTATTTTTCCTTTTCTAAGGATGATATTTAAAATTCCGGCAGTTCCTTCGGCATCATAACGTGCCGATGGCGAGGTGATTACTTCTACCTTTTCAATAGCATCGGCAGGAAGATTTCTTAAAGCATCAGTACCCGTTAAGCCAACTAAAGCCGATGGTTTGCCATCAATTAAAATACGTACGTTTTCATTACCTCGTAAACTAACAGCACCTACGGCATCAACATTTACCGAAGGCACATTGTCTAATACATCAGAAGCAGTACCACCTTTTACGGTCATATCTTTACCTACGTTGTATATTTTTTTATCTAAACGTATCTCTACAGTCGATTTTTCAGCAATGATTTCTACTTCTTCTAAAGTTTCGGTATCTTCAGATAAAGTAATAGTACCTAAATTAGTATTTGTTATTAATTTTTGATTTTGAAGATTTTTAGTTTTAAAACCTATAAATTCTACTTTTACAGCATAAATCCCTTTTGGTACTTCAATTGTAAAATTTCCTTTTGCATCTGTTATTCCGCCAGAAACACGCTTACTTTTTAAATGTGTTAATACCAAGGTTGCATACTCTAAAGGTTGTTTAGAGTTGGCTTCAATAATTTTTCCTGTTAAGGTAATTTTAGAAATTTGAGCTCTGTTAGGTCTTTGTGCAGTTACCGAAAAAGAAAGTATAGCAGCAATTATAAATATAATTTTTTTCATTGAATTTGAAATTGTTTTGAATAGATAAGACTGCGAAGTTCTTTAAAGGTTTAAATAAGGGTAGTTAAAGGAATGTTAAATAAAACCTAAAGTCAAAAAGAAGGAGGATTGACTATTTAGGTACTTAATGGTGAAAAAATAAGTTTATTTAGAATGATTTTTTCGAGTTGTTTTTAATATACAGAAAGCAAAAAAACCGAAACTGTTAAGTTTCGGTTTTTTTTAAATAATATTACTTGCTTATTTTTTCTTTTTTGCTTTTTGCTGAGCAGCCTGTTGCTCTTGGGCTTGTTTCATAGCGTTATCTAAACGCTCACGAAATTTACTTTTTGCTTTTTCAGGCTTCTTTTTGTTTTCTTCAATTTTTGCATGAATTTTAGCTTCATCAATTACAAAGTTTTTTATAACTAGCATAATTACAATGGTCAAGAGGTTAGATATAAAGTAATACAAACTTAAACCACTTGCATAATTGTTAAAGAAAAACAGCATCATAATAGGAGAGAAGTAAATCATATACTTCATCATTTTACTCATATCAGGCATTCCCTCTTGTGTAGGTGCTTGCATGTTTGCTTGCTGGCTTTGGTTCATTTTCATGTAAAAGAAAATAGCAACCGAGGCTAAAATTGGAAATAAACTTACATGATCTCCATAAAAAGGAATACTAAATGGCAATTGATAAATCATATCGTATGATGATAAATCATTAGCCCATAAAAATGATTTTTGACGGAATTCAATGTTTGTTGGAAAAAACTTGAATAACGCAAAGAAAACAGGCATTTGTAGTAATGCAGGTATACAACCCGACATCATACTAACTCCAGCTTTTCGCTGTACCGCCATAATTTCTTGCTGACGTTTCATTGCGTTTTCTTTACCAGGAAATTTTTTATTGATTTCTTCCATTTCTGGACGAATCACTTTCATTTTAGCACTAGATAAATATGATTTATAAAGTACTGGCGACATGATAATACGAACAACGATTGTCATAAAAATAATAATCAATCCGTAGTTACCAATAAATCCTTTTAATAAATTAAAAACAGGATGAAAAACGGTACGGTTTAAGAATCCGAAAATTCCCCAACCTAAATCTGCTATTTCGTCTAAACTTGTTCCTTCGTATGATTTTAATAAGTTATAATCTGTTGGTCCATAAAACCATTGCATGTTATAGTTTAACTCACCATTAGTTAATGCTAAAGGAGTTTTTAAGCCATAAGTTTTTGTGAAAACAGTATCTTTTTCTTCGCCTGCAAAATCAACAGATTTTAAACTAGCGTTGTTAAAAGGAGTGTCAGAAGATAAGATTGATGAAAAGAAATGTTGTTTGTAAGCAATCCAATCAATATCATTAGCAATTTCATCATCATTCATTTGTAGGTACTCAACTTCATCATCAGCTTTGTAATAATAATAAGAGTACATATTTTCGGTTTTTAAACTTTTTTCATTTCTAAAACCTTTTAAACTCCAGTCTAAATTAATAGCTTGCGAGCTGTTTATTACCGAACTTAATCCTTGTGATCTAACAGCGAAACCAACACGGTAATCGTCTTTTTTAATTTCGTAACGATATTCCAAAAATTGAGTTTCAGATACTTTCAATTTCATTGATAGTATTTGAGAATCTCCATTCTTAGTTAAAGTAGGGCTAAATAATAAATCTTTAGTATTTAAAATACGATTATCAGTAGTACCAAAATTAATATTAAAAGAAGCGTTTTTGTCTTTTACTAAGTATAAAGGAAGTGAATCGTAAGTCTTATAGTTTTTAATTAACGCCTCGGTAATTTGTCCTCCTTTATTATCAATAGTTAATTTTACAAGATCATTTTCAATAGAAGTAACACCTTTTTTACTAGTTGCTGCTCCGTAAGCAAAAGCACCTAGCTTATTTTTTAAAGCAATTTGCTGTAACGAATCGTTTAAGATTGGTGTTTCAGTTGTATTGTTTTGTGTAGCTGTTGTTTCAGAAACTTGCTCGGTTTGTGTAGTGTTTTCAGGAGTTACTTCTGGTTTACGAGTATTCATCCACCAAAGTAAAATACCTCCTAATAATAGCATTCCTATAAAGGAATTTAAATCAAATTTTTTTTGTTCCATTGATATGTGTTATAATGTCAACTTGTCATTTTTTGTTTCTCTCAAAATTGAAAAACCCGACAAATGTAGTAAAACCCTATATTATTTATGATGTTTTACTGTGATTAATTTTGATAAGTATGATAGCTCAAACAGTGTTCCAACTTTATAAAAAATCCTGTAATTAAAAATTACAGGATTTAAAATTTATTTTTTAGATTGTTTTAATGAAGCTTTTATAAAACTTACAAATAAAGGATGTGGATTTAGCACAGTACTTTTATATTCTGGGTGATATTGTACACCAACAAACCAAGGATGCGTATCAATCTCAACGATTTCAACCAATCCTGTTTTTGGGTTAATACCTGTAGCTTTTAATCCTGCGTTTTCTAATTGCTCCTTATATTCATTATTATATTCGTATCTATGACGATGACGTTCGCTAATTAGTTTTTCTCCGTAAGCCTCTAAAACTTTAGAGTCTTGTGTTAATTCGCAATCCCAAGCACCTAAACGCATAGTACCTCCTTTTTCAGTAACATCTTTTTGCGCTGCCATTAAATTAATAACAGGGTGCGCTGTTTTTTCATTCATTTCAGTTGAAATAGCTTCTTTTAAGCCTAAAACATTACGTGAATATTCGATAACAGCCATTTGCATACCTAAACAGATTCCTAAAAAGGGAATGTTATTTTCACGTACATATTGTACAGCAGCAATTTTACCTTCTATTCCACGATCACCAAAACCAGGAGCAACTAGAACTCCGTTTAATCCTTTTAGTTTTGAAGCAGCATTTTCGGGTGTTAATTCCTCTGAATGAATCCAACGAACATTTACTTTTGCTTTATTTGTAGCGCCAGCGTGAATAAATGCTTCGGTAATCGATTTATAAGAATCGTGTAATTCTACATATTTACCAACCAAACCAATTTCAATAGTAGCGGCAGGGTTTTTATGAGCGTCTACAAATTTATTCCATTTTTTTAAAGCAGGTTGTTTGCGAGTAGATAAGTTTAATTTATCTAAAACAACATAATCTAATCCTTCTTTAAACATTAAATTAGGTACATCGTAAATTGTTTCGGCATCTAAAGACTGAATTACGTCTTGTTTTTTAACATTGCAAAACAAAGCTAATTTACGTTTAATAGTATCGTTAATTTCGTGTTCAGAACGGCAAACAAGAATATTAGGGCTTAAACCACTTTGCATTAACATTTTTACTGAATGCTGTGTAGGTTTTGTTTTTAATTCTCCGGCCGCTGCTAAATATGGTACTAAGGTTAAGTGAATAACAATGGCATTGTCTTCACCTAATTCCCATTGTAGTTGTCTAACAGCTTCTATATAAGGTAACGATTCTATATCACCAACGGTACCACCAATTTCGGTAATAACGATATCATAATCGCCAGTGTTTCCTAAAATTTGAATACGGTTTTTAATTTCATCAGTAATATGCGGAATTACTTGCACTGTTTTACCTAAAAACTCTCCTTTACGCTCTTTGTTTATTACCGATTGATAAATTTTACCCGTAGTAACATTATTAGCTTGTGAGGTAGGAATGTTTAAAAAACGTTCGTAATGCCCTAAGTCTAAGTCAGTTTCTGCTCCATCGTCAGTAACATAGCACTCACCGTGTTCATACGGATTTAATGTTCCTGGATCGATATTAATATATGGGTCTAGTTTTTGTATAGTTACAGAAAATCCTCTTTCTTGTAATAATTTAGCTAAAGAAGCGGCTATAATTCCTTTTCCTAGTGATGAAGTTACGCCTCCTGTTACAAAAACGTATTTAGTGTTGTTCATGGTATTGTTAGGTTTGGGCAAAAGTAAGAAGTCTAACAATTCGAACAAATAAAAAAGTGAAAAAACATCGATAAAAATTTATTATTTTTGCAGAGTCAAAAAATATTTAAAAAAAACAAAACTAGTATTTGTCAGACAAAAAAACTGTTGTATATTTGCCCACGCTTTTAGCAGACGGAATTTCATAAAAGCAAACATATAATTAAAGACGATTTTAAAAATATAAATAATGCCGAAAAGAACGTACCAACCATCGAAAAGAAAAAGAAGAAACAAACACGGTTTCAGAGAAAGAATGGCATCTGCTAATGGACGTAAAGTATTAGCTAGAAGAAGGGCTAAAGGAAGAAAAAGTATAAGTGTATCTTCAGCTCCAAGACCAAAAAAATAATGATTAACAATTGTTAATATATTAGGTGTTACTATTTTTTAGTAACACCTTTTTTTATAAATAACATTTTATATTTTTGCAAATAACACAACACATCAAGTAAAATGCCTAAAAATCAAAACCTTAAATCTATTTTAATAATCGGATCAGGACCAATTGTTATTGGACAAGCCTGTGAATTTGATTATTCAGGATCACAATCTTTACGTTCTTTACGTGAAGATGGAATTGAAACAATCTTAATCAATTCTAATCCAGCAACAATTATGACAGACCCTTCAATGGCTGATCATGTATATTTGTTACCGCTAACAACAAAATCAATTATTCAAATTTTAAAAGAGCACCCACAAATTGATGCAGTTTTACCAACAATGGGAGGGCAAACAGCATTAAATTTATGTATTGAAGCTGATGATAAAGGAATTTGGAAAGATTTTGATGTAAAGTTAATAGGTGTTGATATCGACGCTATTAATATAACAGAAGATAGAGAACAGTTTAGAGAGTTAATGTTAAAAATTGATGTACCAATGGCTCCACAAGCTACGGCTACATCATTTTTAAAAGGAAAAGAAATTGCTCAAGAGTTTGGCTTTCCTTTAGTAATCCGTTCTTCTTATACTTTGGGTGGAGCAGGAGCTTCAATAGTATATGACCCAAATGATTTTGACGAATTATTGCGTAGGGGATTAGAAGCATCTCCTATCCATGAAGTCATGATCGATAAAGCAATGATGGGATGGAAAGAATATGAACTAGAATTATTGCGTGATAAAAACGATAACGTTGTAATTATTTGTTCTATCGAAAATATGGATCCGATGGGAATTCATACTGGAGATTCAATTACCGTTGCGCCGGCAATGACACTTTCTGATAAAACCTATCAGAGAATGCGTGACATGGCAATAAAAATGATGCGTTCTATTGGAGATTTTGAAGGTGGATGTAATGTGCAGTTTGCTGTTTCACCAGATGAAAAAGAAGATATTATTGCTATTGAAATTAATCCACGTGTATCGCGTTCATCAGCATTAGCAAGTAAAGCAACCGGTTACCCTATTGCAAAAGTAGCAACAAAATTAGCCATTGGTTATACGTTAGATGAATTAGAAAACGGAATTACAAAATCTACTTCAGCTCTATTTGAGCCAACATTAGATTATGTAATTGTAAAAATACCTCGTTGGAACTTTGATAAATTTGAAGGTTCTGACCGAACTTTAGGTTTACAAATGAAGGCTGTTGGTGAGGTAATGGGAATTGGACGTTCTTTCCAAGAAGCACTTCACAAAGCAACACAATCGTTAGAAATTAAACGTAACGGTTTAGGTGCAGACGGAAAAGGTTATAAAGATTACAATCAAATTATAGATAAATTAACCAACGCAAGTTGGGATAGGGTTTTTGCGATTTACGATGCTATTGCAATGGGAATACCATTGAGTAAAATCTACGAAATCACAAAAATTGATATGTGGTATTTAAAGCAATATGAAGAACTTTTTCAATTAGAAAAAGAAATTTCTAAGTATACAATTGATACACTAGATAGAGATTTATTGTTAGAAGCAAAACAAAAAGGATATGGAGATCGTCAGATTGCACATATGCTAGATTGTTTAGAAAGCCAAGTTTATAGTAAAAGAGAAGAACTTAAAATAAACAGAGTTTATAAGTTAGTAGACACTTGTGCAGCAGAATTTACTGCAAAAACACCTTATTATTATTCAACTTTTGAAAACAATATTGAGTCGGCAGACGGAACAGTTTCTGTTGCAAACGAAAGTATTGTAACTGATAAGAAAAAAATAATCGTTTTAGGTTCTGGACCTAACAGAATTGGTCAAGGAATTGAGTTCGATTACTGTTGTGTACACGGAGTTTTAGCGGCTGCCGAATGTGGTTACGAAACTATTATGATTAACTGTAATCCAGAAACGGTTTCTACCGATTTTGATACTGCAGATAAACTATACTTTGAGCCTGTTTTTTGGGAACATATTTATGACATCATCAAACATGAAAAACCAGAAGGTGTAATTGTTCAGTTAGGTGGTCAAACAGCTTTAAAGCTTGCAGAAAAGTTAACTAAATACGGAATTAAAATTATTGGAACTTCTTTTGAAGCGTTAGATATCGCCGAAGATAGAGGTAGATTTTCTTCAATGTTAAAAGAAAATAATATTCCTTTTCCAGAATTTGGTATTGCAGAAACAGCAGATGAAGCTTTAACTTTAGCAGATGAATTAGACTTTCCTATTTTAGTAAGACCTTCTTATGTTTTAGGTGGTCAAGGGATGAAAATCGTCATCAATAAAGAAGAGTTAGTTGAGCATGTTGTTGATTTATTAAAAGGAATGCCAGGAAATAAATTATTATTAGATCATTATTTAGACGGTGCAATTGAAGCAGAAGCAGACGCAATTTGTGACGCTGACGGTAATGTGTATATTATCGGAATAATGGAACATATTGAGCCTTGTGGAGTACACTCTGGAGATTCAAACGCAACCCTACCTGCATTTAATTTAGGTGAATTTGTAATGCAACAAATTAAAGATCATACACGAACAATTGCTACAGAATTAAAAACTATTGGATTGATAAATATTCAGTTTGCTATCAAAAATGATACGGTTTATATTATTGAAGCAAATCCAAGAGCTTCTCGTACAGTTCCTTTTATTGCAAAAGCATATAAAGAACCATATGTAAATTATGCAACCAAGGTTATGTTAGGTGATAAAAAAGTTACTGATTTTGATTTCAATCCACAATTAGATGGTTTTGCAATTAAACAGCCAGTATTTTCATTTAACAAGTTTCCGAATGTGAATAAGAAATTAGGTCCAGAGATGAAATCAACAGGAGAAAGTATTCTTTTTATTGATGATTTAAAAGACGATCAATTTTATGATTTATATGCAAGACGTAAAATGTACTTGAGTAAGTAAAATTATAAGCTAAATTTTTAAAAACCGAAACTGATATAGTTTCGGTTTTTTTTAACAAAAAATTAATAAGTTGCATATGCAACTATATTTTGATTAAAGAGTATTTTTGTATAAAATTTTAAGATAGTTTTATGGGAATCGAAAACACATTGGTACCTTGGTTAGGAAGGACTTCTAAAATGATTGATAATCATGTTCAAGAGCTTTTTTGTAAAAAAGACATTTGTTTAACTAAAATACAATGGGTCTTTTTAAAAAAAGTACAAGAGCAAAACGGAGTAGCGCAACAAGAACTTGCTTGTTTAACAGGAAGAGATAAAACATCGTTAACAAGGCTTGTAAATACAATGGAAAAGAAAAACTTGGTAGCTCGGATTCCATCTAAGTTAGATAAGCGAATTAATAATATCCATATTACCAAAAAAGGAGCGTTGTTATATAACGAAACTTTACCAATCATAGAAAAATTTGTAGCTGGGTTACAAAAAAATATATCATCAGAAGAAATAACTCAAACTATAAAAGTGATAAAAAAGATCCAAGAAAACTTACAAACAAAAATCAACTAAAAGTTGCCATTGCAACTAAACTATAAATCATGAGAAAATTAATCATCGTAGGAGTAGGAGTCGTAGTACTTGCATTGTCATTTGCTTTATCTAATTACTTTAAAAATAGTAAAAAACGACCTAAACAAAAAGCAGTTAAAGTAGAAAAAACGGTTTTTACTGAAGAAGTAAAAAACGGAGATGTAGCTATTGCAATTACGGCAAACGGAAGTGTAACAGCTAAAAATAAAGTCGCTATTTTTTCTGAAGTACAAGGTGTTTTACAAGGAACAGGAAAAGAATTTAAAGCAGGAGTTTCTTATAGAAAAGGACAAACTTTATTACGTATTAATAACCAAGAATTTTACGCTACAATTCAATCGCAACGCAGTACGTTACAAAATTTAATTGCTTCAATTATGCCAGATATGCAATTGGATTATCCCGAATCTTTTCAAAAATGGGATGTGTATTTAAGAAATTTTGATATTAAAAGCACTATAAAACCTTTGCCAGAACCAAGTTCGGATAAAGAAAAGTATTTTATCACCGGTAAAAATATCTATACTACTTTTTATAATGTGAAAAATTTAGAAGCTCGTTTGGCCAAATACAATGTAAGAGCGCCTTTTAACGGAATTATTACCGAAGCATTAGTAACAAACGGAACTTTGGTACGTGCAGGACAAAAAATGGGAGAATTTATTGATGATACTGTTTTT
Organism: Tenacibaculum soleae; assembly: GCF_030549005.1. Taxonomy (NCBI): domain Bacteria; kingdom Pseudomonadati; phylum Bacteroidota; class Flavobacteriia; order Flavobacteriales; family Flavobacteriaceae; genus Tenacibaculum; species Tenacibaculum soleae. The sequence continues at coordinate 26,135 of NZ_JAUOSW010000009.1, read as the reverse complement.
GAATTGGCTTTATCTGTAAACGGATCGTTTGCTGATGTGTTGCAAAAAGGGAAAAAAGTAACGTTGAATAATTTAGAAAAAACAAAAACATGGAATGGAAAAGTAACACGAATCAATGGTAAAATTGATCAAGCTACACAAACCGTTCAAGTGTTTATTGAAGTGAAAGGAAAAGATGTTAGAGAAGGTATGTATTTAGAGGCAAATGTACCTATAAAAACAGCAACTGAGGCGATTGAAATTGATAGAAAATTGTTAGTAGATAATACTTCGCTATATGTTGTAAAAAATAATAAGTTAGACATGGTAACTGTAAATCCGATTCATTTTAATGAAAAAACAGTAGTTGTAAAAGGATTGGAAAATGGAGAAATATTAGTTAGAAAACCAGTAGCAGGAGCGTATGTTGGTTTGCCAGTTACTATTTTTTCGGAAACTAAAAACACATCAAAAAAATAAGATATGAAAAAAGTAATTGCATATTTTATAAAATATCCAGTAGCGGTAAACATCATTATCATTGCCTTTGTGGTATTAGGAACTTTTGGTTTTTCATCTTTAAAATCGTCTTTTTTTCCATTAACTGATGCTAAATTTATTAATATAAATGTAGCATATCCAGGTGCGTCACCACAAGAAATGGAAGAAGGAGTTGTGTTAAAAATTGAAGATAATTTAAAAGGATTGGTTGGGGTAGATAGGGTTACATCAACATCTTCAGAAAATACAGCAAGTATATCAGTTGAAATTTTAAAAGGCTATGACATTAATGTGGTTTTAGCAGATGTTAAAAATGCGGTAGATAAAGTACCAAATTTTCCTTCAGGAATGGAACCTGCAGTTGTTTCAAAAATTGAAAAAATAGCAGAAACCATCAGTTTTGTAGTTACAGGAGATAAAATACCGTTAAAATCATTAAAAAGTATTGCTAGGGATATAGAAAATGATATTAGAAGAATAGACGGTATTTCGCAAATATCTATCTCTGGTTATCCAGCCGAAGAAATTGAAATAGCTGTTAGAGAGAACGATTTATTAGCATATAATTTAACGTTTAATCAAGTTGCAGATGCAGTATCAAAAGCAAATATTTTAACCACAGGAGGTTCAGTAAAAACAGAAGCTGAAGAGTATTTAATTCGTGCAAATAATCGTTTTTATTATGGTGATGAATTAGATAATTTAGTGGTAAAGACTGAAAGTTCAGGGGCTATTATTAGGTTAAAAGATGTAGCAACGGTAAAAGACATTTGGAACGAAACACCAAATAGAAACTTTTACAATGGAGATTTAGCGGTAAGAATTCAGGTGAATAATACGAATAATGAAGACTTATTATCATCAGCAGAGAAAATTAATGAATATATAGAGAAGTTTAATAAAGAACATGATAATATTCATATTGAAATAACACGTGATTCCTCAATTACTTTAAACCAGCGTACCGAATTATTATTTAAAAATGCGTGGCAAGGAATGTTATTAGTGATGTTATTTTTATCATTATTCTTACGTCCGAGGTTAGCATTTTGGGTAGCTGCAGGATTGCCGGTAGCCTTTTTCGGAATGTTTATGTTGGCAGGATACTTTAATATTACCATTAATGTATTGTCATTATTTGGTATGATTATCGTTATCGGTATTTTGGTGGATGATGGAATTGTAATTGCTGAAAATATTTACCATCATTATGAAAAAGGTAAAAACCCAATTAGGGCTGCAATTGACGGAACTATGGAAGTTGTTCCGCCAATTATTTCGGCAATTACCACAACGGTTTTAGCTTTTTCAGTATTTTTCTTTTTAGATGGAAATATCGGAGAGTTTTTTGGAGAAGTTGCTACCGTAGTTGCATTAACATTGATTTTGTCGTTAGTTGAAGCTTTAATTATTTTACCAGCGCACGTTGCACATTCAAAAGCATTGGATAGAAATCAGAAATTGTATGCTTTTAATAAGTATGCTGAAAATTTCATGGATTTTATGCGTGATAAATTATACGCGCCAGCATTACGATTTGTATTAAATAATAAATTTTTTGGATTGGTAATCCCAGTTGCTTTATTGATGATTACTATGGGAGGTTTCCAAGGAGGAATTATAAAAGGAACTTTTTTTCCATCAATAGCTAGTGATCGTGTTTCGGTAAATTTAACGATGCCACAAGGAACTAACGAAAAAATTACAGATAGTATTATTTCTATCATCGAAGCTAAAACATGGGAAGTAGAAAAAGAATTTACTAAAAAATATGCGATTACCAATGAGCCTGTAGTTGAAAATGTTTTAAAACAAATTGGACCAGGTTCAGCAAAGGCATCTTTGCGAATCAATTTATTACCAGGTGAAACAAGAACTTTTAGTTCGGGTGAAATTACCAACGAAATCAGAAAAAGAGTAGGAGATATTTACGGAGTAGAGTCGTTAACTTTTGGCTCAGGAGGGAATTTTGGAGGAAGTCCGGTTTCTGTATCATTATTAAGTAATAACATATCAGAATTAAAAGCTGCAAAAACTGAATTAAAAGCTGAGTTAACTAAAAATCAGAATTTAAAGGATGTTACAGATAATGATCCACAGGGAATTAAAGAAATAAACATGCGTTTAAAAGACAACGCATATTTGTTAGGTTTGAATTTAAACGATGTAATGTCGCAAATCAGAAGCGGATTTTTTGGTCGTCAAGCACAGCGTTTTCAACGTGGCCAAGATGAAATAAAAGTATGGGTTCGTTATGATAAAAAAGAGCGTTCATCAATTAAAAATTTAGATGATATGCGAATTGTTACTCCAAACGGAAGTAGAGTTCCGTTATCAGAAATAGCAACCTATACTATTCAACGTGGAGAAATATCAATAAATCATTTAGATGGGCAACGAGAAATAAAAGTAAATGCTGATTTAAAAGATGCGCAAGGAAGTGCAACAGATGTTTTAAATGATATTAAAACAAGATTGATGCCTCAAATTAATGCAAAATATCCATCAGTAACGGCTTTGTATGAAGGTCAGAATAGAGAAGCATCAAAAGTTTCAAGCTCTGCAACTTTAGTTGGTCCTGTAATTTTATTGCTGATTTATATTGTAATTGTGTTTACATTCCGCTCATACGGACAACCATTTATGTTGTTAATTATGGTGCCTTTTAGTTTGATAGGAGTTGCATGGGGACACTGGTTTCACGGATTTCCAGTAAATATTTTATCATTTTTAGGAATCATTGCTTTAATAGGAATTATGGTAAACGATGGTTTGGTATTGATAAGTAAATTCAATAGTTATTTAAAAGAAGGTTTAGAGTTTGAAGAAGCTTTATTTGCGGCAGGAAAATCAAGATTCAGAGCCATATTTTTAACCACGATAACTACGGTAGCTGGTTTAGCTCCTTTGATTTTAGAAACAAGTCGTCAGGCACAATTTTTAATTCCAATGGCAATATCAATCGCATACGGAATCGTAATAGCTACTTTTTTAACCTTGCTAACATTACCTATTTTATTATCTATAGCAAACTATTCGAAAGTGTATACAAAATGGTTGTGGGAAGGAAAAAAGCCAACAAAAGAAGAAGTTGAAAGAGCAATTAAAGAATTAAAATCTGAAAAAGATGAAACAGCATAGTAAAAAGAAAATCAAGATGAAAACAGCATATTTAAATACCTTATTTTTATTAGTGACTATTTCTTTTTATGGACAAGAAGTTTTAACGAAAGAAAAAGCGGTAGAAATTACCTTAGAAAATAACTATGACATACGAGTTACTAAAAACAACTTAGAAACGGCTAAAAATAATAAAAGTATTTACAATAGTGGTTATTTACCAACAATAGTTGGAAATGCTGGAGCTACCTATAGTAACAATGATTCTGATAATGAGTTTCAAAACGGAACCATAAATTCGGTGTCTGGAGCAGAGTCTAAAAGTTATAATGCTTCGATTGGTTTAAATTATACCATTTTTAATGGTTTTAACAGACAGAATACGTTTAAACGTTTAAAAGAACTATATAATTTAACAGAGTTACAAGCGCGTCAAGTAATTGAAAATACATTAACGACTTTGTTTTTGGCCTATTATGAAGTTGGTAGATTAACTGAAAATGAAACTACACAAAAGCAAACTTTAGCGATTTCAAAAAAGCGTTTACAAAGAGCAAATTATAGTTTTAATTACGGTCAAAATACGAAGTTAAATGTTTTAAATGCTGAAGTTGATGTGAATAATGATAGTATTACTTACATCAATATAAAAAGAGAATTAGCGAATGCTAAAAGAGATTTAAACGTAGTTTTAGGTAGAAGTGTAAACACACCAATTACTGTAAATACGGATGTGAATTATGCAATAGATTTAAATTTAATTGATGTTTTAGAAAAAGCAAAAATTAACAATGCTAATTTATTACAAGCCCAAAAGAATATTGAGTTGAGGCAATTAGATGTTAAGGTTAATAAATCTGGATGGATGCCTAATATCGGTTTAACAAGTTCGTATGCTTGGGTAAAAAGTAATAACGATGCTGTAAATGCATTTAGTCCGATTTCTAATACACGTAAAGGGTTAAACGCAGGTGTAAACTTATCATGGAATATTTTTGATGGTGGACGTACCAAAACGAATGTTACAAACTCAAAGATTGCATTAGAAACACAGGAGATTCAAAAATTACAACAAGAAGAACGTTTAGAAAGAGATGTAAATAATGCTTGGGAAACTTATCAAAACGCCTTGTTTTCATTACAAGCTCAAGAAAAAAATGTAATAACAAATAAGCTTAATTTTGATAGAACTAACGAGCGTTATAAATTAGGGCAAGTAACATCGATTGATTTCCGTCAAGCACAAGTAAATTTAATTAATGCAGAATTAAGTGTAAGTAATGCAAAATATACAGCCAAAAATGCTGAATTGCAATTATTACAATTAGCAGGAACCTTAATAGATAATAAGAATTTTTAAGAGCTAAACCAGCATAAAAAATCCGAAGTTAGCTAACTTCGGATTTTTTTTATTCAAAAACAGCAACAGCTCTTACAGGAGAGCCTGTACCGCCTCTTATTTTTAAAGGAAGCCCTATAAAGCGAAATCGTCCTCTGTTTATCAATTTATATAAATTAATCATATTTTCATAATGCGTAAATTTTAATTCCCCGCAAATATGATGTACTTCTTTATTAGAAATTTTTGGAATACCTGGTGACATGGTTTCAACACCAAAAGCGGCTATTTTTTGTTCACCTAACCAACGAGCGCATTCTGCTGTAATTCCAGGACCTTTGCCCCAATTATCAGTATTAAAATGTTTGCGATAATGATCAGTATATAAAAGAACTGTATCTCCTTTATTTATGGTTTGGTTGCTTTTAAGTAAAGCCGTTTTAACTTCTTTAGTAGTGATTAGTTCTTGTAGTTTTTTATGTGAAAAATCTAAACAAATTCCTTCTGTATAAAACATAGAAAGTGGCATTGTGTCAATAGATTTACCAATATATTTGGCCTCCATATGGTTTAAAGCATCAACATGAGTTCCGGTATGTTCTCCCATTTCTAATTTATAAACCGCGGGAGTTTTTGTTGCTGGGTTTTTAATTCCGTCCCATTCTTCGTGCGTATTATGAACTGTCATTTTTACTTGAGGAAGACTTTTATAAACTGGCATCCCTTCAAATATTTCTTGACTTAAATCTATAATTTCAGACATAAACTATAATTCAATTTTTACATTATAATTTTCTAGTTCTTTTACGTAATCATGTGGGGTAAATTTATCCCCATCAAATTCATCTTGACGTTTATTTTTCATTTCAATTCGTTTTATAGCTTTTAAAAAACGACTAACCTCAATATCATTCTTAACAATTAAACCAGGAACCTCAATACTTTTTCCTTCATCATCTTTGGCAACCATGGTAAAGTAAGAAGAATTACAATGTTTTTTTTCTCCTGTTCTAATATTTTCGGCATCGACACGAACACCAACAACCATTGAGGTTCGTCCTGTGTAATTTACAGACGCTTTCATGGTAACTAATTCACCAACTTCAATTGGGTTTAAAAAATCTACTGTATCGACAGATGCGGTAACACAGTATTCTCCTGAGTGCTTTGATGCGCAAGCAAAAGCTATTTGATCTAATAATGATAATATGTATCCTCCGTGAATTTTACCACTAAAATTGGCATGTGAAGGAAGCATTAATTCAGAAATCGTAATATAAGTTTCTGCTACCTGTTTGTATTTTTTATTGCTCATTTTCTTGCTTTAATCCTCTAAAATGCGGAGAAACTTCTTCTTCTACTTTTGTTATAAAATATTTGGTATCTCCCAACCAAAGTAAAGCGTCATAACGCTCCTTGTAGGTAACTTTAACATAGCGACCTTGAAATTTTTGTAAATCAGCTATTACTTTCTTTTTTTGATCTTCAACAGAAAAAGAAAAAATTTGTGCTCCAGAAATTCCTTGACTTATTTCTCCTTCCCATGTTTTTATAAGTACACCTTTGTAACTAATCTTTATTAATTCACCAGAACGAACCCCTTCGCTGTAAGGAACATAATATATAAACGCGTAATACAAACTAGCAATTACCAAGATAACGCCAATAATAAGTGTTAATATTTTTTTCATAAAACAAAAGTAATATTAATACTCCTAGTAAAATAGTTAAAAACTAAAAACATATAAAGTTTAAAATGCAAAATGTTGTTTGTGTGTTGTTTAATGTTGTTAATATGATTTTTGTAGTTATTTGTAGGGGTTTAATATGTGGTAATAGTGTTTTTTTGTTAGGGTAATTAACCATCAATATTTTATATTTGTAAAAATTAAAAGCATAAGATGAATTACATTTTATTTGATGGTGATGTTCGTACATCACTCTTACCTTTTACGTATACTAAACCTGTAGCTGATATTAGAGTTGGTATTTTAACGATTCGAGAAAAATGGGAAAAATATTTAGGATCAACAACTACTACCATAACGGAAGCATATTTAGAAGAGAAGTACCCAATGGTTGAAATGGAAAAAAATGTATTGTTAAATGCTTCTTTTTTACCAACAAAGTCATTGATTAAAGAAATACAAAGTTTATCTAAAAATCAAGCTATTTTTAAAGGAGAAGATGTCATTGCTTTTTATACAGAAGATACACAAGAGGAAGTAGATTTTTCTTTATATAAACAAATTGAATTTGAAGAAGAAATCATTCAAATAAAAAATACATGGGATATCTTTTCATTAAATGATAAAGCAATAAAGATTGATTTTGATTTAATAACTGAAGGAAGAGAGTCTGAGCCTATACCAGAAACAGTTAACTATATAAATAAAAAAGATATATTTATTGAAGAAGGAGCAAAACTATCATTTGCTACTTTAAATGCAACTAATGGACCAATATATATTGGTAAAGATGCTGAAATTATGGAAGGTGTTCTTGTTAGAGGGGCATTAGCAATGTGTGAAAAATCAGTATTAAAAATGGGAGCAAAAGTATATGGAGCAACTACTTTAGGACCATGTTGTAAAGTAGGAGGTGAGGTTAATAACTCTATTTTAATGGGATACTCTAGTAAAGGACATGAAGGGTATTTAGGAAATTCAGTGATTGGTGAATGGTGTAATATAGGAGCTGATACCAATAATTCTAATTTGAAAAACAATTATGCTGAAGTAAAATTATGGAGTTATGAAACGGGGCGTTTTGCTAAAACAGGATTGCAATTTTGTGGATTAATGATGGGAGATCACTCTAAGTGTGGTATTAACACCATGTTTAATACAGGGACAGTTATAGGAGTGTCAGCAAATATTTTTGGAACTGGATTTCCAAGAAACTTTGTCCCTTCTTATAGTTGGGGTGGAGCAGCTGGTTTTACAGAGTATAAAACAAATAAAGTTTTTGAAGTAGCAGAAGTTGTAATGAAAAGACGTGATATAGAGTTTGATGAAAAGGAGAAAAAAATTCTAGAACATGTTTTTGAAGAATCTAAAAAATATAGAAAATACTAGCAAAAACAACTTTACGTAATAGTAAAGTTAGAAATATACTCTAAAAACAAAATTTGGAGTTATACCCAAAGAAAGTTTATCAGCTTTTGCTAATTCATAAGAGATAGTATTATCACTGTTTAGCGTAGGCATTGCTGTGTAAGTTCTATTAATAATATTTTTTTGATTATATATGTTTAAAATAGATATTCCAAATTTACCTTTCCAGTTTTCTGAAAAGTTAAAAGAATATGTTATAGATGTATCTAAACGATGATATTTAGGTAGTCGTTTAGAATTCATATTGTTGGTGTCTAATACAATTACAAGATTTCCGTTATTCGTATTCGTTCTTAATTCAAGAGCTTCAGTGTAAGGGTTTCCTGTTCTATGCATCCATCCTAACGAAAATTCATAGTTTTTATACTTAAAAGCATGTGACCATGAAAAGTAGTTGGTAATATCATGATTAGAAGGGAAAAAAGTGTTTTCTAAATCTAAAAATTTAAATTGATTTTTTGTGTATGAATAATTAACCCAGGTTCGGTAGTTTCTAAATTTTTTATTAATAAGTATATCAATACCAAAAATTTTTCCTTCTCCATTAGAAAAATCTTTTGTTTGATCATTGTAACCTCTTGTTTGAGAGGTCATACCGCTTACATTTTTAATATAAGTATCAAAATCTATTTTCCATTTGTTTTTATTAAAAATTAATCCTGATGAAACTTGAAAACTTTTTTGTAGTGGAATATTATTATTATTTACTTGTGCCCAAATTTGATTCTCTAAATCGAAGCCTAAGCTAGAGGATTGAAACTCTATTATTTGTCCTAATGTTTGATGTTTTTGTTCTAATGAAACCTTAAAGTTTAAACTATTGTTTATTTTTTTTTCTAAATAAAGTCTTGGCTCTAAGACTGATTCGTTTATTTTATTAAAATAATTAAATCTGACACCAGCATTTATTTTCCAACTTTTAGTATCATATATATATTCAGAGAAAAAAGAATGTGTATTATTAGTTCCTTTGTCTTGCTGAATAGAGTTATTAGTACCGTTATCTTTAGATTCAGTTTCGTCTTCTAATAAATATTCAGTTTCGTTTGATAAAAAGTCATAACCGAATAAAAAACTTGTGCGATTATTAACTTTATATTTTATATTGTATGAAAAACCAAAGTCGTTAACTGAATTTTTTTTTGAGGACTTTTTGATTAAGTAATTATCAAGATACTTGTAGTTACCATAATAGTTTAAATTAAAGTTAGAGAAATATACTTTAAAATTTTGTGTTAATTTATACGTTAATTCGTTGTTCCAAACAATACTTAAACCGTTACTTCTAATATCTAAGTCATTTATATAACTATCTTTATAAATAGGTATTTCGAAGTTATAAGATAACTCATTTATAGTATGTAAATAGCTAAAAGATAGGCTTTTAGTAGGTGTAGGTTTGTATATGAATTTAGCTGAATAGTCAGAGAAAAAGAAATGATTGTTTCTGTTAAAAGAGACGTTTTTAGTTAGTATATTTCTTTCTTGATTAGCATTAATTGTTTGAAAAACTCTATTTGATAATTTATCAAAAGTAAAGGTGTTAAAAACATCGTTAAAAGAACGTCTCAGGGAAGTTGTGAAAGCTGTCTTTTTAGATAAAGGAATTCTTATATAAGCATCAGCATGTGTCATGTTAGTACCAAAACCACCTGTTATTTTTTGAGGGATACTATCTATTGTTTTTATGTCAATTACACCAGCAATTTTATTACCATATCTGGCTTGGGTCCCACTTTTAGAAAGGGTTATTTTTTTTGCGGTATATGGGTTAAAGGCAGATAACATTCCAAAAAAATGACCAGAATAATACATTTTTATTCCATCCCAAAAAATTAAATTTTGATCAGGAGTACCACCTCTTATGTATATTCCAGCAGCTGTTTCGTCAGGACTTTGCACACCAGGTATAATTTTTAAACTTTCCAACACATCTGGTTCTGTTAAACCAGGTAATACTCCCAACTCTTGTGGTAGAATAGCGATAGATCCGTTTTTATTTTTATTAATTCCAGATGTAACATAACTATCTATTAAAACTTCATTTAAGAGATTATAATTCTCTTTTTTTTCTAGTAAAGTAATAAAATAATACTTATTTGTTATTTTATTAAATTTAAGAAGTGTTTTATTTTCTATTGCTATTATAAATTCTCGTAATGAGCACTTCTTTTTAGTTAAGGAAAAAAAAACTTTTTCAGTAATGTAAGCATCAAAAGAAAATTTAACATTAAAGTTTTCTTCCGCTTTTTTTAACACCGTTAATATTGGTGCATTAGAAAAAGCAATGTCTATTTTTTCTTGAGAAAAAACAGACATTGCTAAGCTTATAAAAAGAATACTTATTTTTTTATTCATCAGATTTTAATATCACTGAGCTATTTTTTGCTAATTTAAAAGAAATTTTCATAGGAGCAAAAACAGTTTTTAGTGCGATATTAACATTTTTATGAGTAAAAGTACCTGTAAAACGTTTATTGATATTTACTTTACTGGTGTTTATTTTTAGGTTATATTGTTTTTCTAAAGCTAAAATTACTTTACTAAGGGGGGCGTTATTAAAATTACTTTCACCATCTACCCATAAAGGTTTTTTTAAATAAAATTTCCAATTTTCACTTTTATTTTTATAGCTTCTAAAAGCTTCTCCTTTAGTTAGAATTATTTTTTTATTATTTTTTGAAGTAACTTTTACACTTCCTTCAAAACATTGTACTTCAATAAAATTACTTGAGGTGTTTACGGTAAACTTTGTACCTAACACAACAACATTTCCTTCGTTTGTGTTTACGGTAAAAGATTGACCTTTTTCTACTTCAAAATATGCAGTTCCAGTTAAAGATAAAGATCTTTTATTGTTCCAGTTGTTTTTTTTAAATTTTAAACTAGACAAAGGAGAAAGGTGTGCAACAGAATTGTCAGGTAAGGTAACAACCATTTTTTCTCCATAAGTTGTTGAAAAAACCGTATTATTATCATTGTTTAAATAAAAAATAGTTAAAAATAAAATAATAGAAGCAACAGCACTATATAACCAAGTAGGTTTTAGTCTTAAAATTTTTGTTGATTTCTTTTTGTGAGCTATTTTTTCTGAAACAGTACTAAAAGCGTCTTTTAAATTATAGTCAGGTACCTTTAATAACTTTGTAGCGTCATTTATTTTTTTAAATTGATGATATTCTTCAGAATTTTTAAACTGTTTTAACTCTTCTGTTGATAGATCATTTTCAATCCACCGAGCTAAAAAAGTCTCATCTGTATAATATTCTTTTTTCATATTTTGTTTTTCACACTTGTAGTATAAGAACAATTAAAAGTTTAATTACCCTACTTATTAATGCGTATTGTTAAATTTTACCAATTTGTTCTTTTAGTATGAGCAAGGCTTTGCTCATTCTTTTTTCTACTGCTTTTACTGATATTCCTGTAATTTCGGCTATTTCAGTATATTTTTTCTTGTCAATTCTACTTAAAAGAAAAACCTCTCGTTGTTTTTCTGGTAGATCAGCAATTGTTTTTTTAAGTTTTTGATGAAATTCTTTTTCTTCTAAAATAAATTGAGGTGTTTCATTTGTTTTATCTAGATAAATATTTTTTCGATAATGTTCTAAAACCACTTTTTTGTGAGCTATCTCGTTTAAAAAACGATTGTTTGCAACTGTATATAAAAACGATTTAGCTTTTTCAAATATCACTTTATCACAGTTGTCCCAAAGTTTTATAAATGCTTCTTGTACTAAATCTTCGGATTGCTGCATGTTTCCACATTTATAGTAAATGTAGTTTCTTAAGGTTTGTGAATGTTTGTTAAAAATTTTTTCGAAATTTTTTTGTTCACAAACAGATTTTTGAGGAAGGTTGTTCATATAAAGTATAACAAAAATATAAAATTGAAATTAAGTAGTATCCAAAAAAGTTTAAATACTGACTAAAATTTTTTATAGATAGGTAATTTCATATGTGATTTTTCGTAATGAGGTGTTTTTTTGTAAATAAAATTTAATTGTGCGTGGGTGTTTTTTGCAAACTTTTTATCTGTTTTTATTTTGTGGTCAAATTCTTTTTTTATGATTGGGTTATCTTTTAAGAATTGAGTAGCAACATCTTCAAATACATAAGCTGAAAACCCTTCTTTTTGTTGTAAAATAGTATCAAAAAAGTTCCAGTTAAAAAATGAATCGGTCGCTTCGGCTTCTAAAGTTTCAATAATATATCGAATTCCATTTTGTTTTGTAGGAATATAAATATCTCCTTTTTTAAAATGAATTGTTTTTGTTGTTGTTTTAACAGTTGTGTTATGATGCAAATAATGCCCCTCATAAGCTGCTTTTTTTGTGTTAAAGCTATTGATGTGTTGAGTTTCTACTATTAGAGTAGTGTCGTTTTTAAAAGGAGTAAACTTAATTTTATTATCAATAAGTCTTTGTGTTATTCTATGCCAACCTTTTTGTAATATATAGGCTTCAGGAATATTTATTTCCTTTATTATTTTAAAATTATTGTAATAAGAAATTGTTTTATTGTATGGTTTAGATTTATCGTAAAACAATCGTTTTCCTGTGGTTACTTTACTAGGTATGTAAGTGCCTTCATATCCTTTAAAATTAATTTTGCTAGTATTTTCTTTATCAATCTTAAAGGTAATAGGGTAAGTTTTGTTGTTAATAATTTTAGCAACTGCATTTTTACGAAGCAATTTTATTTCTGATGATTTTTGTTCTGTGAAATCTAAAGTAGAAAACAATAATTCATAGGTTTGTATTACACGTGTTTTATAAGGTTTTAACATGTGAGTTTCTACCATTAAACCTAAAGTGTTGAATAATGTTGTGTAGCCAGTTGAATATCTAGGTGAGTCATAAAATTGCGACCATCCTTTTTCAGGGGTATTTCCCCATACATTAACATAAGGTGTAATGGGAATTTGTTTTTTTGCTAAAGAATTTTCGATGTAAGGACGCATTTCTGTTTCTAAAAATTGTCCTAATTTTCCACCCAGTTTATTGTGCTGGGTAAATAAGTGGGTAATTGCATATTGGTAATCGGCACCATTACTTACGTGATTGTCAATAAAAACATCAGGGTTTATGGTATGAAAAATTTCAGCAAAAGCAGCGGCATTTTTAGTGTCTTGCTTTATAAAATCACGGTTTAAATCGTAATTTCGAGTATTTCCTCTAAAACCATATTCTTTTGGGCCATTTTGATTGGCGCGTGTATGCGAATTTCTATTTAAAGCACCTCCAATATTGTAAACAGGAATAACGCAAATAAGTGCGTTTTTATATGTTTTTTTTAGTGAGTCATTTTGAACAATATCGCGTAAAAGTAACATGGATGCATCAATACCGTCTGATTCACCTGGATGAATTCCGTTGTTGATTAAAATTCTGTTTTTTGAAGAGTCTTTTAATTTTTTTAAATCAATTTTTCCATCAGCATTAAAAACTATTAAATGTAGTGGTTTTCCTGAATCAGTTTCTCCCATTTCAAAGAGTGAAACTTCAGGGTAATTAGTAGCTAATTTTTGATAAAAAGAAATTACATCTTTGTATTCAGGAGTTTCAGTTCCGTTTGATGTTTCAAATAAGGTGGTAAAATCGTCTGTTTTTTTTGTTAATTTTTTTTGACATCCGAAGGAAATCAACAATAAAAGTAAGAGTGTTTTTTTCAAAATAAAAAGAGTTAAATTTTTACAGCATCAGGAACTAAACCAGTATAATCACCATCATTTCTAATAACATCACGTACAATAGATGATGAAATATAGCTTTTACCAGACGAGGTTAGTAAAAAAACAGTTTCTATTTCAGATAGTTTACGGTTGGTATGTGCGATGGCTTTTTCAAATTCAAAATCAGCCGGGTTTCTAAGTCCTCTTAAAATAAACTGCGCGTTTTCTTCTTTACAAAAATTTACGGTTAAACCAGAGTAGGTAACGACTCTAATTTTTGGTTGGTGTTTAAAAGTTTCTTCAATAAAACGTTTGCGTTCTTCTAAAGAAAACATGTATTTTTTATCAGAGTTTACACCAATAGCAATTACGAGTTCGTCAAACAAGGTAACACCACGTTCAATAATATCTACATGTCCTAAAGTAATAGGATCAAAAGATCCTGGGAAAATAGCTTTTTTCATAAAATTAGGTATTTAAAAAGGTGTTTTTTATTAGCCAAAAAAACAACCATTTTTATCTTTTTTAATTATTTGAATAATTTTATCTAAGTGTGTTGATTTCGGAAAAGGTTTGTACAGTTCCCATTTTTCACTAGCGCGCATCCAATATAAGTTCCATTCTAATTTAGATTTATAAAATCTAATTTTAGCAAACTCGATATGGTTTTTTTCTTCTGGGTTAAGCCAGTCAGGTCTAATTTCATAAAGAATAACGATGTTTTTATCAAAAGAATACCCAAAGTCTAATTGTTTTCTAGTTTCAATATCTTCAGGTCGTATTGATGCTACAAAATTTTTAATTGTAGCTTCATTAATATTTATGGTAGTGTTTTTCATTTAGTTTCTTTTAAGGCCGTTTCAATAGCGTTACCAAATAATTCGGCTAATGAAATACCTGCGCAATTTGCTTGTTGTGGCAAAATACTAGCTTCTGTTAAACCAGGAACAGTATTTATTTCTAAAAAATGTGGCTCGTCGTTTACGAAAATAAATTCAGAACGTGAAAAACCACTCATATTTAAAACTTGATAGACACGTTTAGCAACATCGATAACTTTTTTTTCTTGTGATTTAGAAATGCGAGCAGGAGTAATTTCTTGTGATTTCCCTTCGTATTTTGCCTCGTAATCAAAAAAGTCATTTTCCGAAACAATTTCAGTGATTGGTAAAACGGTAATTTTATTTTTGTAGTTGATTACTCCTACAGAAACTTCAGTTCCGTCTAAAAAACTTTCAATTAAAATTTCAGAATCCTCTTTATAAGCTATTTCTAAAGCAGGTATTAATTCTTGCTTAGTATGTACTTTTGATATTCCAAAACTAGAGCCTGCGTTGTTAGGTTTTACAAAACATGGTAAGCCTACTTTGGTAATAATATTATCTATATTTATAGTATCTCCTTGATTTAAATATATTGATTTTGCAGTAGCAATGCCGTATTGTTTAACAACACTTAAGGTATCACGTTTATTAAATGTTAGTGCCATTTGATAAAAAGGAGCAGAAGTGTGTTTTAGTCCGATTAAATCGAAATAAGCTAGAATAGTTCCGTTTTCGCCTGGTGCACCATGAATGGCATTAAAAACACAATCGAAAGTTATTTTTTTTCCATTTACATCTGCAGAAAAATCATGTTTGTTTATAGGGAATTCATCATTGTTGTCATCAACCAAAACCCATTTGTTTTTTAAAATATAAATTTTATAAGCAGTATATTTTTGCTTGTTAAGATGCTTATAAACCACGGCACCG
Organism: Tenacibaculum soleae; assembly: GCF_030549005.1. Classification (NCBI taxonomy): domain Bacteria; kingdom Pseudomonadati; phylum Bacteroidota; class Flavobacteriia; order Flavobacteriales; family Flavobacteriaceae; genus Tenacibaculum; species Tenacibaculum soleae. The sequence goes on along the minus strand of NZ_JAUOSW010000009.1, from coordinate 10,652 downwards.
CTTTTTAAGGAGATTTCAATTTCAGAGGAATAACCTCCCATAATTATAGCTATGTTTTTTTTCACTTTAAATACTTTTGATTTATTAATTTTATAAAATTGATTGCCTAAGTTTATACAAACTTACCAAAAAAACTCGTTTAAGAGTTCATGAATTAAAAATAGTAATTTTTTTACTGTAAATTTGCGCCAGCTTACAAAAAAAGGATATGAATAATTTTATAGGAAACCTTAAAGGTTTATTTCAATTTATAAAGAGTAAAACATTTTTAATTCAAATAGGGATTGCTGTTATATCGCTGTTATTATTTGTTTTTACATTACAATGGTGGTTGGGAGTAACCACAAATCATGACCAAAAAATACAGGTACCTAATTTGCATAAAATGTCGTTAGCAGAAGTTGAAAAGAAGTTAGATGAACTTAATTTAGATTTTATTATAATTGATAGTGCAACTTATAACCCTGAATATCCAAAAAAATCGGTGATAGAACAAGACCCTACAGTAGGAGATTTTGTAAAAGAAAAACGAAAGTTGTATTTAACTTTAAATCCGTCTAAATATAGAGATATTGAGGTGCCTGATTTAAATGGAAGAACAAAAAGACAAGCAACAACACATTTACAATCTCAAGGTTTTATAATCGGGAAAAAAATTACTTGGGTAAGAGATATAGGTAAAAATGTAGTAAGAGGTTTGAAATATAACGGAAAGATAATTGAGCCAGGAACAAAATTACCAAAAAAAACAACGATTAATCTTGTTTTAGGAGACGGTAAAAGGTAATAAAATATAACTGATTTATGCAGGAAGATGTAAATTTAGCAGCCGAAAATGATGACTTATATGAGCATCACAGATTTGTTGCAACTGATGGACAGGAGCCATTAAGGGTAGATAAATTTTTAATGAATTTTATTGAAAATTCAACGCGAAGTAAAATTCAACAAGCGGCCAAGGCTGGTAATGTTTTGGTGAACGATCAAATAGTAAAGCCAAATCATAAAGTAAAGCCAAAAGATGTTGTTCGTGTGGTTTTAGCATACCCGCCAGCTGAAAATTTATTAGTAGCTGAAGAGCTTCCTTTGGATATTGTATACGAGGATGATGCAGTAATTGTGGTAAATAAACCAGCAGGAATGGTAGTGCATCCAGGACATGGAAATTACTCAGGTACTTTAGTGAATGGATTAATTTATCATATTGAAAATTTACCAACAAACTCTAATGAACGTCCAGGGTTAGTACATCGTATTGATAAGGATACCAGTGGTTTGTTAGTGGTTGCAAAAACCGAATTTGCAATGGCGCATTTATCAAAACAATTTTTTGATAGAACTACCGAGCGATTATATTATGCGTTAGTATGGGGCGATGTAAAGGAGGATACTGGAACTATTGAGGGCCATATTGGACGTAGCTTTAAAAACCGTTTGCAAATGGATGTTTTTACTGAAGGCAATCATGGTAAACATGCTGTAACACATTACAAAGTTTTAGAGCGTTTAACGTATGTTACCTTGGTGCAATGTAAATTAGAAACTGGAAGAACTCATCAAATTAGAGCGCATTTTAAACACATAGGGCACACACTTTTTAATGACGAACGTTATGGAGGAGACGCTATTTTAAAAGGAACCACTTTTACAAAGTATAAGCAATTTGTGCAAAATTGTTTTAAAACACTACCAAGACAAGCGTTACATGCAAAAACATTAGGTTTTACACATCCTACAACAGGTGAGTTTATGCAATTTAATACTGAAATACCTACAGATATTGAAAATTGTTTAGTGAAATGGCGAACGTATTCAGAAAATTCAAAATTTGAGGAAGTGTAAGTAAAACTATGTTTTATGAAATGATAAAAAAAATCAGCTATTATTTAATAATAGCTGATTTTTTTATACAAGATAGTAATTTAATTTAAACGCATGTTAACCAGGCTCATAATGCGTTCAAATTGTTCTTTAAGGCCCATGTCAGAATTGTCAAATTCAATAGCATCTTTGGCTAGGGTTAAAGGAGAATCCTCTCTAGTTGAGTCAATTCGATCACGTTCTTGAACATTGTGTAATATTTCTTCATACTTTACAGTATCTCCACGATCTAATAATTCTTTATAACGACGTGTAGCACGTTTGTCTGCTGAGGCTGTCATAAATAACTTTAATTCAGCTTTAGGAAAAACTACGGTTCCAATGTCGCGACCATCCATAACTATACCTTTGTTTTTTCCCATTTCTTGTTGCTCTTGTACTAGTTTTTTTCGAACTTCTGAAATTGTAGCGACTTTACTAACCAGTTTAGAAACTTCAATAGTCCTAATTTCTTTTTCAACATTCGTGTTGTTTAAAAAAGCTTCAGCAAAACCTAAGCTATCGTTAAAAATAAAAGAAAGAGAAATGTTTTGTAAGTTTTTAATTAAATCTTCAGGGTTAAAATGTGTTTCAGAAATAAAATTCTGTTGCATAGCATATAAAGTAACAGCTCTGTACATTGCGCCAGTATCAACATAAATATATTCAAGTTTTTTAGCTAACTGTTTAGCAATAGTACTTTTTCCTGTAGATGAAAACCCGTCAATAGCAATAATAATTTTTGATGTCATAGCTTAAGAGATTTGAAATACAAATATACGTTAGAATCTGTTATTTTTTGTGATGAATATTAGCGGTTTTAAAGTAGAGATTAATAAGGGTTAATTAATTGTCAATGAGTGTGTTATTTATTTGTTTAGTGTTAAGTTTGTGTGTTTGGAATAGAATTTATATATTAGATTTTATTTGTTGTATAAAAAGTATACATTTGATGTTTCTTAAAATCCCCATAATTAATGAAGAAAAAGACTAAGAGTATACTAAGACTTTTAGGTTTATTCCTTTTTTGTGTTAGTACTAATTTAATGTCACAAACGTTATTGAAACCTGAGTTACAGTTTTCTTCAGCGTGTGATGATGGTGCTACAACAGATTTTACAGTGAGGTTTAAATATGCTACAACAACTTTTCCTAACGACAATCAATTTACAATAGAACTGTCGGAGGCTGATGGTACTTGGGGGAGCCCTACTAACGTTGGTACAGTAACTACAGAAAATTCTTCTTTTACATTTGATAGGTCTTTTCAGTTGCCTAATGATACTTTTGGTGCTAATTATAAAATTAGATTAGTTGCTTCTTCGCCTGCGATGACAAGTCCAGAATCGGATGCTTTTGAAGCATATAAAATAATTAATGGAACTTTTATTTTAAATAATTTTGAAAATGTAGTTTTATGTGAGGGGGGGGCAGAAGAAGTCATTTTAAACACAACTCAAAAAGGGCAGTACGAGTGGTATAAAGATGGTAGTTTAATTACAACAACAGTTGATCCTGTATTTGAGGTGTCAGAGACAGGTAAATATCAAGCAAAAATAAATTATGGAGCTTGTGGTTTTAAAGAGTCAACCTTAATAGATGTTGTTGTTTTTAATGAATCAGACACACAAATAAAAGGTCCGTTAACTGTTCAAATATGTGGAGATGAATCACATACTTTTGAGGCGAATGTAACAGACGCTTCGTTTACTTATGATTGGTATTTTAATAATACGTTAGTACAATCTTCAAATTCTGCTACCTATACCACACCTACAGCAGGGCAATTAGGAACTTATCATTTAGAAATAGATACAGGAAGTTGCCAAACAGTTTCAGATAACGTAGAGTTAAAGCAAACAACATCAGCAGATTTTAATGTAAATACATCCGGTAATTTAAAAACAATTTATTTACCTGGAGAAACCCGTGAACTCTGTATAACTCACGATGCATCTTCAGCAACCATTCAATGGTATAAAGATACAAACCCCTTGGCAGCAAGAACTCAATTATGTACAAATGCCACAGAAAAAGGAGTGTACTTTGCAAGAGTAACTAAAAGTTCTTCTGGGTCATGTAATATTGTAGTTGATTCTGATGAGTATGAACTAATTGGTGTAAAATCGTTTGATGTCGTTGTAAGAACAGCAACAGATTATGAGGAATGTAATACAGCAACAACAACATTAAGTATAGTAGGAGTAAAGGCAATTGGTGAAGATGATCAAGAATATGATTTAACAACAGCTCAAATTGCAATGTTAAATTATCAATGGAATAAAGGAGGTGTAGCTATATCGGGTGCCACGGAAGATGAATTTTCAGTAAATTCATATCTTGAAAGTGGCTTGTATACATTGTCAGTTAATGTAGGAGGTAAAAACGGTATCTCAAATGAATTAAATGTAAAATTAGTAGAAATTCCTGAAATTTCTTCGACAACAATATCAAACTCACTCTGTGCAGGAGGTTCTATTATTTATATAATCAATAATGTAATAGCAGGATATACTTATAAATGGGTTAAAGACGGAACTGAAGATGTAACTCCGTCAGATCCTAGTTCACTTGAAGTTACAGAAGTAGGAGAATATGTGTTGCAATATTCTGGCTTTGGTTGTGCTAATGAGTTAGCCGCAATTGAAGTTGTTTTGTTTGATGATTCGGCAGTTACAATAACCCCATCAGAAAAAGTTGTAATGGAAGATGGAAGTGTTGCCACAATAGTTGCTGCAGGAGGCGAATCTTATGAATGGTATGAAGGAGAGGATGTTTTAGGTACATTATTGTCTACGACCGAAGAGTTAACAGTAAGTACCTTAGGTTTTTATACTGTATTGGTAAAGGTAGGTAACTGTGAGTTAACAAAAACAGTTGAAGTAGTAGAGCCAGATGATCAAATAATAGTACCTAATATTATATCGCCAAATCAAGATGGGATAAACGATACATGGAAATTATCAAACACATATGCATTCCAGCCCTCAGTAACCATTGAGTTGTATAACTCAAATGGAAAGGAAATTTTAAAAATAACCGATTATAAAAATGATTGGCCAGCTGAAGATTTAGGAAATCAGAAAATATTTTATTACAAAATAATAAAAGACGATACATTAATTAAAGCAGGAACAATATCTGTATTAGATTAAAAATAAGAATGATTAAGAAAATAATAGTATGTATAGTGATATTAATAAGTGTGTTTTCATTAAAAGCACAGACTTATAATAACGCGCAGCAATATAACAGTTTTACTTCACGAAACTTTATGAAGTTTAATCGTTTTTTAACAGTGCCAACATTTTCGGCATTGAAAGAAAATAAAACATCAATTACCGCAACTGTTCGTAATAGTAATGTTGATTTTGAAGATAACCCTAGATTATATTTAGGTACTTATTCTGGTAAAATGCGCGAAAATGTAGGAGCCGGTTTTGCAATTTATCAACAAGAGGTAGGTGTTTTTAAAGATTTTGGAGCCTTAGTAAATTATGCACAACGATTACAATTAAATGAAACGATGGATTTAACCTTTGGTTTTAATTTTTTGTATAGTAGAAGAAGTGCTAATGCGTTAAAGGTTAATTCTACTGTTCCAGATCCACAAGTAGCAAATTTTCAAGACACCCCTATTGTAATGTTACAACCAGCAGTTACGGTGTCATTTGGTAAGTTTGATGTTGGTGTATTTTTTGAAAACTTAGTAGACTTTAATTTAAAAAGTAGCGAAATGGCTACTTCTTTTGCCGAAAAAACATTTTCGCTTCATGCGATGTATTCTCATGAACTTACGTATGCTTCAGGAATTTTAGAAGGAGCAGATTTAAGAGCCTTACTAATGGCTAGAAAACCTGGAGAAAACGAATTTAGTGTAGGAGGAAATGTAATTTTAGATTTACCTAAAGCAGGTTGGTTAAAAGCAGGTTATGACAAAACTTACGGGATTTCAGCAGGTTTAGGTGTAAATATTTCTGAAAATTTAGCTGTTGGAATCAGTTATGAAAAAAGTAGTTTTGCAGCAACTAATGAAATAGGGTTAATTTATAACTTCGGTAAAAAATCATATACAAGAAATAGGCCAGTAAGAAGAACAGGAAGTGTAAAAGTAACATTACCAGAAAGAGCTCCAAAAAATGATTATAAAAACGAAGAGCATAATGATTTATCTGACGAAATTCAAACAGCACAAGATTCAATAGATATATTAAATAAAAAAGTTGATGAAGTGTTACGACTGTTAAAAAATCAGCCAATACCAAAGCAAAAACCAATAACACCTTCGGTTAAAGAAGAGGTAGAAGCAAAAGACACATCATTAAAAAGAAGATCAGATAAACCTTGGCGTCAAAGTACAATTACTTATGCTGGTGGCGGTGGTACAATGTATTATGTTGTTGCTGATAGATTTAGAGATAAAGAAAATACAGAACCCTTAATAGAAAAGTTTAAAAGATTAAATTTAGAAGCAAAATATATATACGAACCACAAAAAAAATGGTACTATGTATATGTTGATAGATATGCAAAAGAAGAGGATGCTGATGAAAAAGTTGAAGAATTAACCGATAAAACTCGTTTATTTGAAAATGATGATAAAAATGATGCCTCATCTATAAAAATTAAAAAAAGTGGTAAAGATCCTGTATATGTTGTTAAATTAACTATAGGTACCAGCGGTGATAGTTATAAGGAACCTAAAACACAACCACCAGCAAGAGTTAGAACTATGTCGGGTAATATGAAAGGAGTAGCCCCTGGCTACTATATACAGGTATATGTAAACTCTAAAAAATCACTGGCAGATAGAAATGTTGATGAGTTAAGGAATGATGATATAGATGCAGGATATTTTATAAACCCAACCACAGGTTATATGCATGTGTATATAGCAAAAACTGATAGCAGAGAAGAAGCTATTAAGTTGTATAATAATAATTTAAACGGTTCTTTTTACGACCGTAAAACGATAGTACGTATAAAATAATTAATTTGTAAGCCCCCAACAATTAATTCCCCAATGAAGATGATGAAAAAATTACTAATAATATCAATTTTTCTACTACAAATAACCAATTTGTTTGCACAAGAAAAAAACAATATAGTTGAAGGATATTTAACAGCAGCAGAAAGAAGAGCAGACGTTCCTTTTAAAGAACGTTATAATACAAGGGTAAGAGGTAATATGACCTTTGTAGCTAATAATATTTTAAATGTAGAAGGTTGGGTGTATGAGTGGAATCGTTGGACCTATTATTATAGTGAAGATGCATATGATGGTTATGGAGGTAATCATTCATTTAATTTGCAATATATTGATGTAGATAATGATAATACCACATTTTCATCTTCAAAATCATCTTTAAATTTACCAGATTGTTCTAGAGTTGTATACGCAGGGTTGTATTGGGCAGGAATTTATCCGTATGATAATTGGAACGAAGAATCGGCAGGTGTAAATACTCGTGATGCTGATTTTAACACCATGAAGTTTAAAGTTCCTGGGGGTAATTATGTCGATTTAGTTGCAGATAAATTTGATGTAACAAAAAGAGAATTGATATTTGATGATGGAATAGCAACAGAAAAACCATACGTATGTTACAAAGACGTTACAACAATGGTACAAAGCTTAACAAATGTTGCTGGTGACCCAGATGCAAATGGAGATTATTACGGAGCAAATATTAAAGCAACTCTTGGTCAGGATAATATAGGTAGTCGTTTAGGATCATCAGCAGGTTGGGTAATGGTAATTATTTATGAAAATGAAACTCAAAAAAATAAAAAGTTTTATCTTTTTGATGGGTTTTCAACGATAAAGAAAGACACAAATGATTATACAGATGTACCGGTAAGTGGTTTTCAAACAGTACCTTCTGGACCCGTAAGAGCAAATCTTATGGTAGCTGCTTTAGAAGGAGATAGGTCAATTACGGGTGATGCTTTTCAAATAGAAAGAAGAAATTCAGGAAATTTTGAAACTTTAACCACAGGAAGTTTAAATGGTACAACAAATTTTTTTAACGGATCTATAACCCAAAATAATAGTTACTTACCAGGAAGAGACCCTAACAGTCAAAATACATTAGGTTTCGATGTTGATATGTTTACGTTAAATAATGGAACAAAATCAATTTTAAATAACGGTCAAACAAATACTACGTTACGATTTACAACTTCAGGAGATTCTTACTGGCCCTTTTTATTAGGTATGTCAGTTGAAGTAATTGAGCCTAAAGTGCAGTTAATTAAAACAATACAAAATGCTGCAGGAGCAGATATTTCTGGACAAACAGTAGGTTTAGGAAGTGAATTGTTTTACAATATACGTTTTCAAAATGTAGGTACAGATAACGCTAAAAATACAAGAATTATAGATATTCTTCCAAAAAATGTTGATTTTTTACCAGCTGATTTAATATTACCGCCCGAATTAGAATCTACAAGAGCTCAAGTATTAAGTGATTATGAACCACCAACAGCAGCTAACAATTTTAGAGGGAAATTAATATTTAATATACCAGATGACCTTGTTGAAGAAAATGATGGGTACTATGATATAAAAATAAAAGTAGCAGTTGTTAGTGATTGTAGTCAGTTACGTGATGTATGTTCAAATAGAATATCAAATCAAGCTTTTGCTAATTATGAAAGTGATAGAGGTGGAGCACCACCAATTAACAATGAAGAGAGTTTTGCTGGTTTAGATGATTGTAATTTTGGAATTGTAGGTACTTCTAATTTTTTAGTTGACACTAGCGGATGTAGGTATGAAAGAACAGAAGTAATTTGTGGTAGTAGTACAACATTAATTGCAGGAGCAGGTTTCTCAGCTTATGAATGGAGAGATAGTTCAGGAAACATCATAGGTACCTCAAGAAACCAGTTAGTAACAAGTACAGGAACATATACTGTTAGAACAACAGCACCATCAGGTTGTATTGACACTGAAGAAACAGTAAATGTAGTAGGGTATAATTCAGAACCAAATCCGTTAATACCTTTCTCAGATCAAATGCTTGTTTGTGCTAATAATAGTTTAGATTTAGCAGAGATATATTTATGTGGCGATGGAAATTCAAGAACAATTAATTTACCTTTTGATCCAGCATCAGCAACAACTGTCAAATGGTATAAGTTAGATGAAGCCTCATGTAATGATGAAACTCGAGCAGGATGCCCAAATGTAGATACGGGTTGTGATTGGGGTACTCCATTATCAACAAATTTTTCTTTAAATGTAGCTGATGAAGGTGAGTATCGTTTAGATGTAGAGTATGATGGGCAATGTCCTAAAAGTTACTATTTTAACGTATTTAAAGCAACTTTAAATCCAGATATAGTAGAACTTGATATTTTTTGTGGATCAAATGGTTCAATTACAGTAAATAATATACCATCAAATTATCAATATAGTTTATCAGGACCTGGCGGATACAACGCTCCTTATCAAAATAGTAATGTATTTGATAATTTAACTACGCCAGGAGATTATGATTTAACAATTAGATTAAACAACCCGTCAGCTGCTTCATGTGAATACACATTCGGTTCAATTAATATTCAAGAAAGTGATATTGATTTTATAGTAACTACTAGCAATATGGAGTGCTCAGATGGTACAGCAAGTATTAATGCACAAGTAAATAATATAATAGGTGACTATACGTATACCTTAACCCATAGTACAGCAGGTGTTGTTGCTACTGAAGGACCAACAGCTAACAGTAGTCATTTATTTGATGGTTTAATAGATGGAGGTTCGTATACTGTAACAGTAACTACAGCACAATGTACTGCCTCAGAAACAGTAGTAATTGATAAGCCAGCCCCAATAAATTTAGCAGCTTTAAAGTTAAAAGATATTAGTTGTGAAAACGGTAGTTCTGATGGAATTATTCGATTAACAGCAACAGGAGGTACTGTTGATACAGTTTCAGGAAATACCTATAATATCGCTGTATGGACAAGTCAAGGAACAGATTTATACACACAACCTTCAGATGTTCCGTTTTCAGCATTTTTAACACCATCTGCAAATCCATATACTTATAACATTCCTGTTGGTAATGAAGGGGAATACCGTTTTATCGTTTTTGATGATAATGGTTGTTATTCAATTTCAGAACCAATTACTGTGATAAGAGAAGCACCATTAACATTTACACATACAGATGTTAATGTTAGTTGTAGCGGTCAAAGTGATGGAACAACAAATGTTCAAGTAGTTGATGATTTAGGGTATGCTATACAATACAGTATTGATAATACTAATTGGTTTGCTTCAGGATATTTTGATAGTTTAGCTACAGGAACATATACTGTATATGTTCGTGCAACTAAAACATCTTACCAATGTAACTATGAGGTTACAGATATTGAAATCACTGCGCCAGATGTATTATCAGGAAGTTCAAGGCGAAGTCAAGATTATACATGTACTCAACAAGGAGAGATAACGGTAGAAAATGTAACAGGAGGAACAGCACCTTATACTTATACATTAAGTGATGGAACAACAACAACAACTTATACAACTGATACGGTAACATTTGATCATGCATTTGGTAGTTTAGCAGATGGTACGTACACAGTAACTATAAGTGATGCAAAGAGATGTTCTATAACTTTAGCACCCATAACGATAGCGGCATTACCAGAGGAGCCAACATTTAGTAATGCAGTAACCTATGCGTGTGACGGAACAGGAACCATAACCTTAACACAATTAACACCAGCAGCACCAGGAACGTATAATTATACTTTAGGAGCAACGAATAATACTA
>NZ_JAUOSW010000008.1:0-126693 GCF_030549005.1 Tenacibaculum soleae | reverse complement strand
TTTGCTTGGTAAAGCTAAAAAGCGAGGAGTGAAAGCCCGACAATTTTTGCGAAAAATTGTCGCGCCATAAAAATAACAAACTTATATTGTATTAAAAACGCTTTTGCAATACCTTTGCTTTTTGAAAATTTCCACTTGTAAGGAAATTAAACGTAACATATATACAATGATTAAAATTACATTACCCGACGGAAGCGTCAGAGAGTTTGAAGTAAACAGCACACCAATGGATGTTGCTAAAGATATAAGTGAAGGTTTTGCTAGAAATGTTATTTCAGCAAACTTTAATGGTAGAACTATCGAAACTACCACCCCGCTTACCAGCGATGGCTCTTTAATACTATATACTTTTAACGATGAAGGCGGAAAAAAAGCTTTCTGGCATTCATCGGCACACGTATTAGCGCAAGCTATCTTAACATTTCATCCGAATGCTAAATTAACTATTGGTCCTGCTATTGATAATGGGTTTTATTATGACATTGATTTAGGAGAAAAGACAATTTCTGAAAAAGACTTTTCAGAAATTGAAAAGAAATTTTTAGAATTAGCCCGCGGTAAACATGAATTTAAACTTCGATCAATTTCTAAAGCTGATGCTTTAGCTTATTATAAAGAAGAAGGAAATGAATATAAAGTTGAATTAATTGAAAATTTGACTGACGGAGAAATTACTTTTTGTGATCATAGCGATTTCACTGATTTATGTAGAGGTGGTCATGTACCACATACTGGTATTATAAAAGCTATAAAAGTGATGAATGTTGCTGGGGCTTACTGGAGAGGTGATGAAAAAAACAATCAGTTAACTCGTATATATGGTATTTCTTTTCCTAAGCAAAAAATGCTTACTGAGTATTTAGAGTTATTGGAAGAGGCTAAAAAACGCGACCACAGAAAACTTGGTAAAGAGCTAGAACTTTTTACTTTTTCTCAAAGAGTTGGACAAGGGCTACCATTATGGTTACCGAAAGGAGCTGCTTTACGTAGCCGTTTAGAAGACTTTTTAAAAGTTGCTCAAAAAAAAGCAGGATATGAAATGGTGATGACGCCACATATTGGACAAAAAGAACTATATGTTACCTCTGGACATTATGCCAAATATGGCGAAGATAGTTTCCAACCAATAAAAACTCCAAAAATGGATGAAGAGTTTTTATTAAAACCTATGAACTGTCCGCACCACTGTGAAGTTTACAACTTTAAACCACACTCTTATAAAGATTTACCAAAGCGTTTTGCTGAATTTGGTACTGTTTACAGATACGAACAAAGTGGAGAACTACATGGACTAACTCGTGTAAGAGGTTTTACACAAGATGATGCACATATTTTTTGTACTCCTGAACAATTAGATGAAGAGTTTAAAAACGTTATTGATTTAGTGCTATATGTTTTTGGGTCTTTAGGATTTAAGGATTTTACTGCACAAGTATCTGTAAGGGATCCTGAAAATCCTGACAAATATATTGGAGATGTTGAAAACTGGGAAAAAGCTGAGCAGGCAATTATAAATGCATCAAAAGACAAAGGTTTAGATTTTGTTATTGAAGAAGGTGAAGCTGCTTTTTACGGACCTAAGTTAGACTTTATGGTAAAAGATGCCTTAGGAAGAAGTTGGCAACTTGGAACCATTCAAGTAGATTACAATTTACCAGAGCGTTTTGACTTAAATTATAAAGGAAGTGACAACGAATTACACCGACCAGTAATGATTCACCGCGCACCTTTTGGATCAATGGAACGATTTATCGCTGTTTTATTAGAGCATACAGGAGGTAATTTTCCGCTTTGGTTAACTCCAGAACAGGTTATTATACTGCCAATCAGTGAGAAATATCAAAAATATACTAAAAAAGTTTTAACTTTGTTAGAAAATTCCGAAATTCGCGCCCTCGTGGACAACCGAAGTGAAAAAACAGGAAGGAAGATTCGTGATGCCGAAGTTAACAAAATACCATTCATGGTTATTGTTGGTGAAAAGGAAGAACAAGACGGCACGGTATCTGTAAGAAAACACGGAGAAGGAGACATAGGAACTTTTTCAATTGAAGAATTTGTATCTTTAATTCAAAAAGAAGTAAGTAAAGTACTGGTTCCTTTTGGAAACTAAAAATAGATAATAATTTTAAATTCATAAGTTATAGCAATTAGAAGAAGAGGCGGACGTAGACCGCTCAGAGTAATCAAAGAAGATCAACATAGAATTAATGAAAAAATTAGATATGTTGATGAAGTTCGTCTTGTAGGCGAAAACATTGAGATAGGTGTTTATCCTTTGGAAAAAGCCAAAGAAATAGCACGCGAACAAGAACTAGATTTAGTTGAAATTTCACCTAAAGCTGTTCCTCCTGTTTGTAAAGTTATTGATTATAAAAAGTTTTTATACGAACAAAAGAAACGTGATAAAGCTTTAAAATCAAAAGCTACTAAAGTTACCGTAAAAGAAATTCGTTTTGGACCACAAACTGATGAGCATGATTATGAATTTAAAAAGAAACATGCTATTAAGTTTTTACAGGACGGTGCTAAATTAAAAGCATTTGTTTTCTTTAAAGGACGTTCGATTGTCTTTAAAGAGCAAGGGCAGATTTTACTATTAAAATTAGCACAAGAATTAGAAGACTATGGTAAAGTAGAACAAATGCCTAAGTTAGAAGGAAAACGTATGATTATGTTTATTGCTCCTAAAAAGAGTAAATAATAAAATCATTCACAATATATAAGCAAGATAAACTAAAGAACAAAGATGCCTAAAATCAAAACAAAGTCTAGTGCCAAAAAACGTTTCAAGTTAACAGGTTCTGGAAAGATCAAAAGAAAGCATGCGTTTAAGAGTCACATCTTAACAAAGAAGTCTAAAAAACGTAAGCTAGCTTTAACACACGCAACATTAGTACACAAGTCTGATGAAGCAAACATTAAGCAACAACTAGTTTTAAAATAATCGTTAAAACTAATTTGTTAGCCAGGGAATTTAATTATTAACCATGGAGTTAGGCTCAATAAAGTATTGATTAATTTCAATCGCCTACTACAAAAAACATTTGAATTATGCCAAGATCAGTAAATTCAGTAGCCTCAAGAAGAAGAAGAAAAAAAATCTTGAAGGCAGCAAAAGGTTACTTTGGAAGACGTAAAAACGTTTACACAGTAGCAAAAAATGCGGTAGAAAAAGCGATGACATATGCGTATCGTGACCGTAAAAACAATAAGAGAAACTTCCGTTCATTATGGATTCAGCGTATTAACGCAGGAGCTCGTCAGTTTGGAATGTCTTACTCTCAGTTTATGGGGAAAGTAAAAGCTAATAATATCGAATTAAACCGTAAGGTTTTAGCCGATTTAGCTATGAACAACCCAGAAGCTTTTAAGGCCATTGTAGAAAAAGTAAAATAAGTTTCATAACCTTGCTTATACTAAAAACCCAAACTTAAACGTTTGGGTTTTTTTAAACCAATTAGTTATCAATACATATATAATATTCTTACCTATGAAAATTTTAAGAATCCTATTACTAGCACTTTTAGTGCAAAACATCTCTGCTCAAAGCCGTTTATCGAAAACAGAAGTAGAAGCGTTACCAAATACAATAGAAAACCAGTTTACTAAAATTTATAGATTATCTAATAACTGGCAAGAATATAAAATGATTAAGCGTACGCATTTTACGAGTTTTCAAAAAAATATACTTGATAGCATTTCTACTATAAAAAAAGATATTGTAACAAAGCAGCTTAAAATAGATGAACAGTTAAAAAACGCAACTCTTTTAAAAAATGAAATTATTACTTTAAAAGACAACCTTGCTACTTCAATAAAAAAAGAAGATGCGTTTTCTTTTTTAGGAACATTCTTAGATAAAAACACCTATAACACAATTCTTTGGAGTATTATTTGCGGGTTATTAGCTGGACTTGCTTTTTTTATTTTTAAGTTTAAAAGTAGTTATTTTGTAATTAAAGAAACAAAAAATGCCTTGACAGATGTTGAAGATGAACTCGAACAATACAAAAGAAATGCTATTGATAAAGAACAAAAATTAAGACGACAATTACAAGATGAAATTAATAAACAACGTGGAGTTAATTAATTTTTACAACAAAATAAAAACAACAAATCCTGAGTTTTAGCTCAGGATTTGTTGTTTTTATAGATAAGCTAATTTTATGACAACCCTGAAATTACTCCATGACTATCAATACTCATATTCTCTGAAGCTGGAGTTGCTGGTAAGCCTGGCATACGCATCATTTTTCCTAAAATAGGAATTACAAATTGTGCTCCCGCTGCAATTTCAATTTCACGAACATTAATTGTAAATCCTTCTGGTCTCCCTATCAATTTATCATCATCAGAAAAAGATTTTTGAGTTTTTGCCATACAAACTGCAAAATCATTAAACCCTAATCTATCAATTCTACGTAAATTTAATGCTGCTTTTTTATCATAAGTAACAGCATCGGCTCCATAAATTTCTTTTGCAATCTTTTCTATTTTATCTTTCACTGGGCTTTTCCAATCGTACAAAGGTTTAAATTTTGTTGCTTTATTTTCAACCACATTAACTACAGCTTTTGCAAGATTTTTAGTTCCTTCGCCACCTTTTGCCCATCCTTCAGAAACGACAGCTTCGACACCTAGCTTTTTACACGCATCAATTACAAAACTTACTTCTTCGTCTGAATCAGAAATAAATGAGTTAATTGCAACTACTGGCTCAATATTAAACTTACGAATATTCTCAATATGTTTTTCTAGATTTTTGAATCCGTCTTGAACTTTCACCAAACTAGGTGTATTGTACTCCTCTTTCTTAGCTCCACCATGGTGACGTAATGCTCTTATTGTTGCCACTAATACAACACACTTTGGATTTAATCCTGCGTATGCAGATTTAATATTTAAAAACTTTTCAGCACCTAAATCTGCACCGAAACCTGCTTCAGTGACCACATAATTAGATAATGATAATCCCATTTTGGTTGCAATAATCGTATTTGTTCCTTGTGCTATATTAGCAAATGGACCTCCATGAATAATAGCAGGGTTTCCCTCTAGGGTTTGTACTAAATTTGGTTTAATTGCATCTTTTAATAAAATAGCCATGGCATCTTGAGCCTTTAAATCGGCTGCAAAAACTGGTTTTTTATCAAAAGTAAATCCTATAAAAATATTTCCTAATCGTTTTTTTAAATCATCAAAATTTATCGCCATACAAAGTATTGCCATTACTTCGGATGCTGGTGTGATGTTAAATCCATCCTCACGAGGAATACCATTTGCTGTTCCTCCTAGCCCAATAGTTATTTGGCGTAACGCACGATCATTCATATCAATAACGCGTTTCCATAAAACAGTACGTGGGTCAATATTTAAATTACCTACCTTACTTTGTAAATTATTATCTATTAATGCAGATAAAAGATTGTTTGCTTTTTCGATGGCGTTAAAATCTCCTGTAAAATGCAAGTTAATATCTTCCATTGGTACTACTTGAGAATAACCTCCACCAGCTGCTCCTCCTTTAATACCAAACACTGGTCCTAAAGATGGTTCACGCAAAACAACTGTAGCTTGCTTATTAATTTTATTTAATCCTTCGGTTAAACCAATAGAAACTGTTGTTTTTCCTTCGCCAGCTGGGGTTGGTGTTAAGGCAGTTACTAAAACTAAATTATTATTATTAATATTTTTATCATCAATTAAATTTAGTGGCAATTTAGCTTTGTATTTACCATACATTTCTAAATCATCTTCTTGTACTTGCAACTTATTTGCTATGTACTTAATATGTTGTAAATCTTTTGCTTGAGCTATCTCAATATCGGTTAAATGCGCCATAGCGAATTGTATAATTTTATGTGATTATTTATGCTTTAAAAAACAAGTAAATATACATAATACAATCCTTATAAAAACTGATAATTGTTAGCATTTTTTAACTAAACATAGCGTAAACAGATAAATATGATAAAAGAATTGGCAAATCTTTTTTGAAATACTATATTTGCACGTTTTAAAAAAGAACTCGAATTAAATTATTATAGATGCAAAACAAAGGTCTTATTAAATTATTTGCTGTCCTTTTCGGATTAGTAAGTTTATACCAATTGTCGTTTACATTTTTTGCTAACAAAGTAGAAGACAACGCAAAAGTATATGCGAAAGAAAACGTTAAAGATAACAACGGTAGAGCGTTAGCTAAATTCGAGAGAAAATATCTTGATAGTGTAGCTAATGATGAAGTAGTAAATTTAGGTGTTTCTAAGTACACTTATAACGACATTAAGGAGCGTGAAATGAACCTTGGTTTAGACTTAAAAGGTGGTATCAACGCAATTTTACAAGTGTCTGTTAAGGATATTTTAGTCGCTTTAGCAAACGATTCAAACAACACTGTTTTTAGAAAAGCTTTAGCAAATGCAAATGAAGCTCAAAAGGCTAGTCAAGATAATTACTTAGATTTATTTTTTAATGAATTTGAAACGTTAAGTAACGGAAGCGTTAAGTTAAGTGACCCTGCAATATTCGGAACAAAATCTTTACGTGAAAAAATCGATTTTAATAAAACGAATGCTGAAGTAAAAGAAGTTCTTCAAGAAGAAATTAATACCTCTATCAATACCTCTTTTGAAGTATTACGTAGTCGTATTGATAAATTTGGGGTAACACAACCAAGTATTCAACGTATTGGTACTTCTGGTAGAATTCAAATTGAATTGGCAGGAGCTAAAGATATTGAGCGTGTTACTAAATTAATTACAAGTACTGCTGAATTACAATTTTGGGAAGTATATACAAATGCTGAAATTCAAAACTTTTTCTTTGCTGCAAATGCAAAGGTTGCTGAGTTATTAAAAGATGATTCAACTACTAAGGTTGCCAAAGATTCAACGAAAGCTGATGATATTGATGATTTATTAGGAGAAACTGCTGATTCTACAAAAGTTGAAAACCAAAAAAACTTATTTACCTACTTATTTCCAAACGTAGCTCAAAACCAACAGCAAATGAGCTCTTTAGTTGCACAAGCTAAAGTACAAGATACTGCTAAGGTAAATAGCTTATTAGCTAATAAAAGTGTAAGAGCTTTATTACCTGCAAATTTAAAATATGTTAAGTTTTTATGGGATTATAAAGCACAAACTGGCGCTGATGGATCTGCTGAAATTATTGGTTTATATGCAATAAAATCTAACAGAAATGACAAAGCTGCCATTGATGGTGATGTAATTGCAGATGCAAAACAAGATTTCAATGAAGTAAGCAAGCCTGTTGTTTCTATGTCAATGAATGGTGTAGGATCTAAAAAATGGGCTAAATTAACTGGTGATAACACTGGTCGTTTTGTGGCTGTTGTATTAGATGACTATGTATATACCGCACCATCTGTTCCTGGAGCAATTACAGGAGGTCAAACTCAAATTTCTGGAGGATCAATGACTGTTGAAGAAGCACAAGATATTGCTACAGTATTAAAAGCCGGTAAATTACCTGCTCCTGCAAGAATTATTCAAATGGAAGTTGTTGGACCATCATTAGGTCAAGAATCTATTGACGCAAGTATTTGGTCATTCGGATTAGCAATTTTCTTAATATTAATTTGGATGGTTTTATACTACGGTAAAGCAGGTTTATTCTCAAACATTGCACTTTTAGTAAACATCTTATTCATATTCGGATGGTTAGTATCGTTTAATGCTGTATTAACATTACCTGGTATTGCTGGTATTATCTTAACAATAGGTATGTCGGTAGACGCGAACGTAATTATTTTTGAAAGAATTAAAGAAGCCTTAAGAGGTGGTAAAGATGTAAATACCGCTGTTAGTGAAGGATTTAGTTTTAAAGGAGCTTTATCAGCAATTATCGATGCAAACATTACTACTTTCTTAACAGGACTTATCTTATTTGTTTTTGGTACAGGACCAATTAAAGGTTTTGCTTATACCTTAATGCTAGGTATTGCAACTTCTTTATTTACAGCTATTTTTATTACTCGTTTATTTATAGATAGTACAGTTAACAAAGGAACAAACTTAACATTTAATACAAAAATTTCTAAAAACTGGTTTAACAACATTAATATCGAGTTTTTAAAGAAGCGTAAATTAGCTTACATTATTTCAGGATTCTTTATCCTAGTTGGATTAATATCTATCTTTACTTTAGGATTAAAACAAGGAGTTGATTTTAAAGGAGGACGTTCATACGTTGTTCGTTTTGATCAGGCAATGAATGCAACTGAAGTTGCCTCTTCTTTACAAGGTGCTTTTGAAGCTGCTCCTGAAGTTAAAACCTATGGTTCTGATCATCAATTAAAAATTACTACTACTTTTAAAATTGATGAAGAAGGTACTGAGGTTGACGAACAAGTTCAGAATGCTTTATATACCGGATTAAAATCATATTTAGGTACTACTTCTTACGAAGATTTTAAACCAGGGTTTGAAAAAGTTGGTAGCGGAATTATGAGCTACATGAAAGTAGAACCTACTATTGCTGATGATATTAAAAAATCTGCATTATGGGCCGTAATCGGATCATTACTTGTAGTATTCTTATACATTTTATTGCGTTTTAGAAAAATGTCATACTCTATTGGTGCAGTATCAGCAGTATTTCACGATGTATTGGTAGTATTAGGAGTGTTTTCTATCTGTTACAAATTCATGCCTTTTGATATGGAAATCGGGCAATCATTTATCGCAGCCATCTTAACAGTTGTTGGATACTCACTAAATGATACCGTGGTAATTTTTGATAGAATTAGAGAATATGCTGATAACAGCAACTCTTTAACTGCTGGTTTAGTAGACAAAGCTTTAAGTAGTACTTTAGGAAGAACAATTAATACCTCTTTAACTACTTTATTAGTAATGTTAGCAATCTTCTTCTTTGGAGGAGACAGTATTAAAGGATTTATGTTCGCGCTAATCGTAGGGGTAGTTGTAGGTACCTACTCTTCATTATTCGTAGCAACACCAATTATGTTTGATTCTTCTAAAAAAGAAGAGAAAAAATAAAACTATAATATATTTTACAAAAACCGTTTTGAATAATATTCAAAACGGTTTTTTCATTTACAATCAAGCAACTATCTTTGCAGTCTGATGAAAATTACAAAACTACACGATTTATATTTTAAGGAATTCATTTCAACAAATGAACTTTCTGATATTATTAAAAGATTAGCGCAACAAGTAAAAAAAGATTTACCGAAAGATGAAGTTCCATTATTTGTAGGAATTTTAAACGGATGCTTTGTTTTTACTGCCGATTTTTTACGAGAATATAAAGGTGATTGCGAAATTAGTTTTGTAAAATTAGCATCTTACGAAGGAACAACATCAACCGAAAAAGTAAAAAAACTCATCGGTATTAATGAAGATTTAACAAACCGAACAGTTGTTATTTTAGAAGATATTATTGACACAGGTGCTACTTTACAAGATATTTACGAAATATTCAAAACAAAAAATATAAAAGAACTAAAAATAGTTACTCTTTTTTACAAACCAGATGTATATCGTAAAGAACTACATATAAATTATATCGGAAAAAGTATTGAAGATAAATTTATCGTCGGTTACGGATTGGATTACAACGGTTATGGTAGAAATTTACCCGCTATTTACCAACTAACAACACAACCCAAAATGACAAATATTGTATTATTTGGCCCTCCTGGTGCCGGAAAAGGAACACAAGCCGATTTATTAAAAGAAAAATATAATTTAGTACACATTTCTACAGGAGATGTTTTCCGTTTTAATATTAAAAACGAAACTGAATTAGGTTTATTAGCAAAAACATATATGGATGACGGTAATTTAGTACCTGATGAAGTAACTATTAATATGTTAAAGGCTGAAGTAGAACGAAATGCAGGTGCAAACGGATTTATTTTTGATGGTTTTCCAAGAACTGAATCACAAGCTAAAGCTTTAGATGCTTTTTTAGCTGAAAAAAATGAGCGTATTAACGGAATGGTTGCTTTAGAAGTTTCTGAAGACTTATTAGTTGAACGCTTACTGGAAAGAGGAAAAACAAGTGGAAGAACTGATGATACTGATGAAGGTAAAATTAGAAACCGTTTTAACGAGTACAATACTAAAACAGCTGTTTTAAAAGATTTTTACCAAGAACAAGGTAATTATTACGGAGTAAACGGAGTAGGCTCTATAGAGGAGATTACACAACGTTTATCAGCCGTGTTTGATACATTATAATTTACATAAAGAGAAAACACTAGCTCTTTAAATATTTAAAAAAAATGACTGAAGGAAATTTTGTTGACTATATAAAAATCTACGCATCATCTGGTAAAGGTGGTCGAGGATCTGTACACTTACATCGTGAAAAATTTATTACCAAAGGTGGTCCTGATGGAGGTGATGGTGGTCGTGGAGGTCACATTATTTTACGAGGTGATAAAAGTATGTGGACACTTTTTCACTTAAAATTTAAACGTCATTTTAGAGCAGAATCTGGTGGCGATGGAAGTGCAAGCCGTAGTACTGGGCACGATGCGAAAGATATTATCGTACCAGTACCGTTAGGAACTATTATTCGTGATGCTGACACTGATGAAATTTTATATGAAGTTACACATCATGACCAAGACATTATTTTGTTAGAAGGAGGTAAAGGTGGTCGTGGTAACTGGCATTTTAAATCATCAACAAACCAAGCACCTCGATATGCACAACCTGGTGTTGATGGTGTAGATGGATGGTTTCGTATTGAACTAAAAATTTTAGCAGATGTTGGTTTAGTTGGCTTTCCAAATGCAGGAAAATCTACTTTATTATCTGTAATTACCGCAGCTAAACCTAAAATTGCAGATTATGCTTTTACAACACTTAAACCAAACTTAGGTATTGTAGAACACCGTAATCATAAAAGTTTTGTGGTTGCTGATATTCCTGGAATTATAGAAGGTGCTGCCGAAGGTAAAGGTTTAGGTCATTACTTTTTACGACATATTGAGCGTAACTCTACCTTATTATTTTTAATTCCTGCTGATAGTGATGATATTCAAAAAGAATATGAAATTCTGTTAAATGAACTTCGCAAACACAATCCTGAATTGTTAGACAAAGATCGTTTGTTAGCCATCTCTAAAGCTGATATGCTAGATGATGAGTTAAAAGAAGAAATTAAAAAAGAATTACCTGAAGGTATCGAAACTTTATTTATATCATCTGTAGCTCAATTAGGATTACAAGAATTAAAAGATAAATTATGGAGCATGTTAAACTAACATATTACATGAAATAAACAAAAAAGCAACCTCAAATGAGGTTGCTTTTTTGTTTATTTTTATTTTTTTGTTATTAAATAATAAACGTATATGTTTAAGTACTTTAAACTAAAAAAGTTGTTTTCATTAATTAGACACGCTACTAAATGATCAAAAAGGTTAGAAAAAATTTGGATTATATTTTTCTTTATCTATCTCTAATAATTATTACATCAGTAATATTTTATTTATTTTTTAATTGTAAAATTATTGACGGAACAGATAAAATACTTGCTGCTCTAATTCCATTACTTGCCTTAATAGTAGGTGTTTTTCAAATCTTATTAAATCAAATTAATCAAAAAAAGAATAAGCTTTTTGAGCTTAGATACCAAGAGCTTCAAAACCAAATAACATTATTACAAAAAATCACTAATTTGATTAGTGAGAATATGACAAATTATTCAATTACCAATATTCATGGGTTAGTAAGTCAACTAATCAATCTTCTTAATGAGTTTATAAATTTCAATCGATTTCAAAAGGAATTCTTATTCAAAGGTATTACTCATAAAGAATCTGCAAAAAAATTAAAAGACATTTTACGGAAAATTCTAGAAAGAACTGATGAATTCAGAAAACAAATTGACGATAATAACAAAAATGAGTCTCCAAATATTAAATTACATAAAATTAAATGGCACAATGATATTAAAAGCTATTTAAAAGAACTAGATGAAAAGAACATCACTTATGACTATCTCAATGAATTAAAAAGTTTTCTAGAAGTACCATAATAATCTCTTATAAAAAACAAAAGCGCCCTCTGGGACGCTTTTGTTTTAATCCATATTCCATATCTTTTCAAAAATTTCTTCAAAAGCTATGTTTGGATCTTCATTAAAGCTTTTTTCAATATACAAATTCATTAGCTCTACTCTATCTACAGCACTTGGATGTGTAAATATTTCTGGTCCTAATAAAGATTGAACTACTTCTAAATTCTGTTTTAATTCTTCTCCTAAAGTTTTCTCTTTGGTTAGCATTAAATGTATCGCAATTAAATCTGCTAAATACTCTGCTTTTTTATAATCATTTGTTTTAATTCCAGAAGGTATTTGCGAACCTAATTCAAACTTTTGTGCTTGATTAAGTGTTACGATATGACCTATTTCATGAGATAACACATAAACTTTTATATACTCTTTATCATAGTCTACTAATCCTTGACTTACTTCAATATAACCGTCTGCTGCTCCAGCATTAATAGAACTATCTTCTTTATCTATTCTAAAATCATTAGGTATCATTATATCTCTATACGAACTAAATAGAGGTTTTATTCTTTCTTGATACAATTTATTTAGTTGCTCTTCATTTGTCAACTCTATAGTTATATCTTCGTTTTTTGTAGCACTTGTTTTACAGCCGGTTAGTAAAATAGTTATTAATAATATGGTTAATCTTTTCATAATAATAAATTTGCATAAAAAAAACACCCCTAAAATAAATTTTAAGAGTGCTTAACTAGGGGAAACATCAATTAATTCAAATATGTATATGTTACATTAGTATTAATGAACCCAAATACTAGATATGATGCAGTTAAAGGATACCCGTCTGTATTATATGTATAAACTACAGGTGTATCAGTTGAAAAACTACCTTGTACAGGGTTATTTACATTAACCTCTGATAGGCCAACTCCTACATTAATTTTAGCATAAGATGAAGGATATAAACCTTTAAATGGGTTATTTTTGTTGTCGTAGTTATTCTCTAATGTTTCTGCTCCAATTGTTGTTGTTTTAACATTTCCTGAAGCATCATAAGTATAACTTGTATTTGTTACTCTATCATTCTCTTTGTTTATTCTTTCTTTTTTTTCTAATCTTTTATCATCATTATAAGTGTAAGAAAATGTGTAAGACTCAGTACCTTCATCGGTCTGTTTAGCACTTATTATTAAACCTTCATCATTATATGTATATATAACACTTTGTGTATCTGATTCTCTTTTTATTATTTGATTTTTATCATTGTAAACATAGGTATAAGTTGTGGTAGATCCTCCTGCTTCTTCTGAATAAGATTTCATAAAATTAGAAACATCATCATAAGTATAAGTCGTTTTACTTTCGCTAAAATCGTCTTTAAAATGATAAGTTGCTATCTGTGAACCACTACCCACTTCTCCACGAATATTTATGGTTACGTTATATACTTTATCTGTACCATTTTCGGCAGTAACAACAAAAGGCATTTCTTGTCCATCTACAAAACTTACAGCTTGCCCTGACGCAGGAACAATTGTAGCATTTTCAGATATCGTTATATTCGTAACCAAATCTGAAATGTTCGTTTTATAAGGAACACTAATAGTAATATTATTTCCTAAGTTATAAATAACATCATCTTCATTTAAGCCTTCAAAATTAATTTTGAAACTTGTAATACTATTTAACGATGATTGAGATACGCTATCTTTATCATCACTAGAACAACCTATTATTATAAGTGCTATAATTAAAGATAAAAAAGGGAAAACTTTTTTCATAATGTATATATTTAATTTGTTAATTTTTGAGTGTCAATTATTTTAATCCGTTTGACACTTACCGGAGTTATATTTTAAAAATTGGGATTATTTATTTTAGCATCATTAGGAAATTGTATTACGTACCGATCATCATTTTGTTGTAATGTATAATTTGTACCTTCATACCATTTAATTATTTTTGGCTGCAAGGTTCTTTTTAAATCATTCCAACGATGTCCTTCAATTGCCAACTCACGCGCTCTTTCTTCTAATAATTCTTTGTAAAAATCTTCTTTATTTAAAGAGTTTATGAATGTTATATATGTAGCCATCTTAGACGGGGTATATCTATTTTCAGCTACTTTTAACAACTCTAATTTTGCTAAAGCTAATTCATTGTTTTGTAGATAAGCTTCTGATAAATTAAAATATAATTCAGCAACTCTAAAAGTTGACTTATACTTTAAATTTGCTGTTTTGGCTGGTCTATAAACGCTTCCGTCTTTCTTAAAGTACAAATTAAACCTTAAGTCATTTGTTCGATCATATTTATTTAATAGTTGATCTGAAACTGCAGCATTACTTGCTATATCAAACGATGATACTTGATCTAATGCTAAAATAGATTCTACAGAACTAAACTCTGATGGCATAATTGAATCATCTACATTTAAATCTTGTATTGTATTTTTTATAGCAAGTGCCTCTTTACTTGCGATGATAGCTTTTTGCCATTCTTTTTTATATAAATACACTTTCGATTCTAAGCTTTTTAATGCAATCTTTGAAAATCTATAGTTTAAACCAGTAGCTTGTTGTTCAATATTTAAACGTGCTTCAGCATTAGAAAGATCATTTAAAATCTGTACATAAACTTCCTCAATTGATTGAATATCATATTTTTGATCTAAGTTATATTCAGTCACTATAGGAATACCATTATCACTGTTAGCAGAAGTAGTACTATATGCTTTTGCATATAAATTAACTAACTGAAAATATTGTAGTGCTCGTAATGCATAAGCCTCTCCTACCAACTGGTTAACAGCTGTTACGTCACCAGTAATTTCAGTTTCTTTTTCAATTACATGATTTGCATGAAAAATTATTTTATAGAAACTAGCGTATGAAAAAGGAGTTGTTAATGGTGAGGTGTTTGTATCATTCCATAAGTAAATATCTTCATATTGCGATGATCCTGGAGAGCTTTTACTCAACTGTAATTCATCAGCTCTATATGTTGTTAAAATATGATTATTTTTTTTGGTTCCGTAAGCTGTAGTTAAAAAACTTCTATAATCTTCTACTGATTTAGGTATTACTTGACCAACTGGCTCAATATCTAAATAATCATCGCATGAAACTAGCGTAATTATTGTTACAAATAATATGTATATGTATTTTTTCATCTTTATATGTATTTTTTAAAAAGAAAGATTAAATCCGAAAGAAATAATTTTTGGTATTGGTTGTGAATATGAACTACCAAAAGTTTCTGGGTCAAAATATCCGTCATAATCTGTTCCGAAAACAAATAGATTTCTCCCTTCAAGGTTAAAACTTAACCTTGAAACATTCATACTTTCTAGATATTTACTTGGCACACTATATCCAAACTTTATACTATTAACTCTTATGTATGATATTTTATCTATCCATATATCTAAGTCTCTGAATGTATTACCTGTATCATATGTGTGATACCAATTATACACTAAGTCTGTTTCAAACCCAGGAGTTGTACTACCAATCAATGCAGGGTAATTTCCTGTACCTGCTTTTAAAATTTCTTTATTATAATTATAAGTAGGACTTACTTGTGTAGGATGGTATGTTGGTGTTCTTTTTACAGTTTGATTTATATTAAAATTAGTTGCTATGCTTAGACTAAAATCTTTGTATTGAAACTTATTAATAAAACCTCCACTAAATTCAGGATCTGCATTACCTACATAAGTATATAAATTTCTATGCTCTTCTCTTGTTAATTGGTTTCCATCAACCCCTTCTGATAAGTTATAAAAATCTACCGCTGTTACTTTATTTCCATCTTTCCAAAACAATGGCAACCCATTGCTATCTAAACCTGCTGTTTTTATAGCGAAAACTCCGTTAACTCCATATCCTAATAAAGAAGGTTTAAAATCGTTCTCTTTTATTTGAATTTTCTCTACTCTATTCTTATTGTGTGATATATTAAAACTTGTACTCCACTTAAAATCATCATTTACTATATTTTTAGTATTAATAGCCAACTCAACACCTTTATTACTTAATGTTGCCCAATTTGTGTTAATAAAATTGAAACCAGATTCTAGAGGTATTGCTTGTAATCCAATTAAATCAGAACTTTTACGATAATAATAATCTGCTGATACATATACTCTATTATTAAACAAACCTAAGTCAAACCCTACATTTGATGAGATTGTTTTTTCCCAACGTAAATCTTTGTTAGGAGCAGATATTACATTAATTCCTTGTTCAGAATTTCCTGGTAAAATAGTAACATCTTTATACTCTCCAACCACAAAAGGAGATGTTGATTTATCTATGTTTCCTTGTACACCATATGAACCTCTTATTTTAAAGTCTTTTATTGCCTCTATATCAAAAAAGCTTTCTTTAGCGACATTCCAAGAACCTGCAACTGACCATAAAGGTAAGTATCTAAACTCTGGGTTTACTCCAAATAAGTTTGAACCATCATATCGTAAGCTTCCAAATATTGTATATTTTCTATCGTAAGTATACGAAGCTGTTCCAAAGAAAGATGCATATGCATTTTCGTTAATTGTTTTTTTGTAAGGATTAAACAATTCATTTTCTAAAGCTCTTTCATCTGTTATTGGTATGGTTCTTAAAGTGTTGCTATTAAAACCAAACCCTTTTGTATGAATTTCTGTACGCTTGTCTTCTCTAAACTCGGTACCTAGCATCACATCAACTTCATGAATATTATTTATAGAAGTGTTATAATTTAAAGTAGTTTTCCAATTGTATTGAAAAGCATCACTATTCCAATTTTGATTTATACCTCCTTGTGGCATAAAAAAAGCGTCGTTCCCATCTTCATCTTGATATCTAGACCCAAATCTGTATTTTCGAGTATAGTAACTGTTTTTACCTCCAAACTTTTCAGTTTGATCAAAATCGAACTGCATACCTAACTGCGTGTACAATCTTAAAGTTTTATCAAATTTATATGTAAGGTCAATTATTGGTTTAATAGAATACGATGTAAGCTCTTGATTTGTATTCTGTCTTTCTTCTAAAGGATTATAATTTAAATTTAAATCTGACCTTTCAATTAAATCTGGATCATAATTATAACTACCATCAGTATTATATGGTGTAAAATAAGGGTTTACTCTTCTTGAATAATTTGCTGGGTTTGTGTATGCATCAATCCCTGTAATATATGATGTGCTTTTATTTCTACTTGCAAAAACTGATACTCCAATATTTAGCTTATCATTTACATCATAGTCATTTTTAAAAGTAAGGTTATACCTATTTAATCCAGTTCCTTTTGTTGTTCCTTCTTCATCAAAATACCCTAAAGAAAAATAATACCTTGATTTTTCACTTCCTCCTGAAAGTGTTAACCCATATTGTTGATTTATTGCTGCTTGATACAATTCATTACCCCAATTAGTATTTTTATTTCTTAAATTATTAATAGCATTTTGGGCTAATGGGTTTATACTTGAAAAACCATTGTTTTGAAAGTTATCATATTCTCCGAAAGCTTGTAAAATACGAGACACTCCACCTCTTTCGCTTTGATATACTAAATCTGACCTACTTGCTAAACCTAATTCAAAGTCTACTTTTTCAGAAGCATTCATTAGGTTTAATTTATCAAAATTAGGTCTTAAAGTTAAAAAAGAACTTGCGTTAAAATTAATTCTCATTTCGCCTTTTTTACCTTTTTTTGTAGTAATTACAATTACTCCATTAGCTGCTCTAGCTCCATAAATAGATGTTGCTGAAGCATCTTTTAAAACTGTAATTTCTTCTATATCATCAGGATTTATACCTGCTATAGGGTACGATCTTAAGTTATCAATATTATCTTTATCTGTAAAATCTTTAGGTATATCATTTCCTTGTAAAGGAATTCCATCTAAAACCCACAAAGGATCTGAAGAACCATTTAAGGTTGAAGTACCTCTAATTTGAATTTTTGCTGGAGCTCCAGGTGCGCCACTAGTTGGTTGAACAAGTACTCCTGAAATTTCTCCAGAAAGCATTTGATCAATATTAGCCGTACCAGCACGTTTAACATCATCTGTTTTTATTTTAACATAAGAGGAAGTCACTTTTCTTTCTTCAATCTTTTGATATCCTGTTACAATTACTTCTCCTAAAATTTCTTCCTTTTCTTCTAAAGAAATTATGAGGTTTTTACTCTTATTCTCAACATTAATTTTTTGAGTTTCAAAACCCATATATGATATTATAATGTATTTTATATCTTTTGATCCCTTAAAAGAAAAGTTTCCATCAAAATCAGTTGTCGAACCTATCATTGAAGCTCGAATAATACCATCTATATTGGTTTTACTACCAATCATTTTTGTTGATGCATAAACCGAAACACCCGGTAAAGGATCCATTCTTGACGCATCTATAATTGTACCACTAATTGTTTTCGTTTTTTGTGCAAAAACAGAAAGTGAGATAAAAAATAGTATGTAAAATATTTTTTTGTTCATAATTATTAGTTATTCAGGTTATATTCAATTCTAGCTATCATATCATTATAATGGTTTTTTGTAGCTACATTTCCTTTCTTTCTTTTCTTTTTCAATAATTTTAAGATTCTTTCTAACTCTGCTCTTTTATTTGAACCCGCATCTGACACTCTGGGTATGTAAGTAAAGTGTACATTTTTAAAGTTCTTATGTTCGTTTGTTAATGTTGTTTGTTTTGTTTTCTTTAATAATATGTTTCTATCAACAGTTAATACGTCTACATAATTTTTTTGAGTCATACGATCAAACATGTCTAGAATTTCATTCTTAATTGTTTTTTTAAAAACAGCTTTAAAAAGTTTATTAAATAAATATTCTTCTGTAAAAACTTTTTTATTGTCAGGCGTTAACACTTTGTTTTCAGCAATTCTCATTAATCTATCTGTTTCAATAAGACGATAAATCATGTTTGTTTGATAGGCTCGATGCATTGAGACCGGAGAGTAAAATCGTTCACCATCTGGTGCATCTCTAACAGGGTATACTTTATGAATTAAATCTGGGGTAAACAGCCATTTTTGTGGTAAAATCGCTTTATTTATTATATACTCTAATGATTTTTTTTGAACCTGTACAGGAACTGGCACAAAGGTGTTTTTATTATCACCATAAATAGTATTGTTGATATAAATTCCTCCGATATTTGCCATAACGTGATTATTGTATAATACCCACTGATCTATTACTGCTTTATATAACTTAGATGCTCTATAATAATCTTCTCCTTCCTCCTTTGTCCATGTTAAAATATTAGGAACAATTCTTTGTAAGTTTTTTAATCCGTACTCACTTGCTTTTACTGCATCATCACCTAAATCTTCACTTTGCGACCTTGGGTCTATAACCTTTCTTTGTTGTGGGCCATAAAAATATAATGGATCATTTTCATGTTTTCTTATCCACTGGTTTAGTATTGGTAATTCTTCATGAGCTGTTTTTCCTTCTAACCAACGGTACCCCCAATTAATAGCATACTTATCATACACTCCAATTTTCGGACTAATTTCGGTTACATTATCACCTGGTTGAGCTACATAATTATAACGAGCATAATCCATTATAGATGGTGCAGTCCCTCCCATTTTCTTAGTAAAATTAGCTGATCTTAATGAATCTACGGGGTAGCTAAATGATGCTCCCATGTTATGTTTTAATCCAAAAGTGTGCCCTACTTCATGAGACGATACAAATTTAATAGACTCCCCCATTATTTCATCTGAAAAAACATTAGCTCTTGCTTTAGGGTTTATAGGCCCTGTTTGAACACGAATCCATTGGTGTAGACCTTTCATTAAATTATGCCACCAAATGATATCTGACTCTAAAATTTCTCCACTTCTAGGATCTACTATTGAAGGTCCCATTGCATTTTGTCTTTCTGATGCCACGTAAGTAATTACAGAATAACGAACATCGTCAATGTCAAAATCTTTATCCTGTTTCGTAACTTGTTTAACAACTACTGCGTTTTTAAAACCAGCCTGTTCGAAAGCTTTATTCCAATCATAAACTCCATTTTCAATATATGATATCCATTTTTTTGGCGTTGCAGGATCTATATAATATACTATTTGTTTTTTAGGAATTACTAATTCTCCTTTTTTATATCTTTCGATATCTTCTTTTTTGGGTTCAAGCCTCCAGCGTGTAATTAATTCACGATGCTCTACTTCGTGTTGACTATCAGAATAATAGTCCATCGGTTTACTAAAGTAACCTATTCGTTTATCACCAAAACGCGGCTTCATTATATTAGTTGGCAACAAAACTATATTGGTAGTCACACCTACTGATAAAGATAACGCTGCACTTTTCCCTTCAGATACAGAAGTTGTTAAAAGAGATTTTACTACTATATTTTTAGAAAAAGTTTTTACGCTCTCAATCTTTGATAGTTTTGTTTTAACACTACCACCTAAACCTATATTTGACAATAAATCATTAAAACTTTTGTCGTTCCCGTCAAAAACTCTATTTACTTTAATTAAAGCCGATGTTTTCTTTTCGTTTTCTGACTCAATTTTAAATCCCTCTATAATAGATTCTCCAAAATTATCATGTACTGAAAGTGTAATTGTATTATTTTTTGGAGAAGTTACTCTTGGGTTAATTGTTTTTACCCAAACCTTATTTAATACTGTATCTTTATAAAACCTAATTAATTTAGTTTCATAAGCCATACCTTTATTTAATCCGTGTCCGTTTAGTGCATAAGGAACTTGAGAAACTTTATTGACAATTAAAAAGTCTTTTGATAATAACGAATCTGGAATCTCAAAATAGATATCTTCTTTTAATCTATAAACGTTAAACAATCCTTCTTTCTTACTTCCTTCTTTTTGTAATTTCTTGTACGAAACCTTGCTAGTACTTTTAATAGTATCTTTTTTCTCTTCTTTATTTTGTGCTATTACTACTGTAGTAGTAAAAAACACCAAGAATAAACCAAGTACTTTTAAATTAATGTTCTTCATTTGAGAATACCTCTTCATAAATTATTTTGATTAACAAGAAACCAAATGTAGAACTGAAGATGCTTTTTAAAAACTAAATGAGAGTGAAATAACTTTTTAAAGGAGTGAGTTTTATTATTTTGACAATAAAGGAAGATAACATTTAAATTTACCCCAAACAATCTCTGTTTTAAATGAATTTACATTATAAAATGCATAAAAATTATTCAAATAACTTAAACCGACACTGTAGCTTGCTTCTTTCTCGCCTTTTCTTGGATTATAATTGTTACTCACTATAATTATATCGTTTTCTATTAAAACCTCAACAAAAAGAGGGTTCTTTTTTGTTATCTCATTATGTTTAATAGCATTTTCTACTAATGTTTCTAATGCTAGAAATGGAATTCTCTTCAATAATGCTTTACCCTCCTCACTATTATCTACAATACTTAAGTTTATACTATTATTAAATCTGATTTTTTGCAAAAAGAAATATTGCTTTAAAAAATCTAGCTCTTCTTTAACAGTAGTAAAATTAGCCTCTCTTTCTTTTAATAAGTACCTATAAACTTCAGATAATTTTAGTACAAACTGCTGAGAGGTTGTTTTATCCAAACCTATTAGAGCATGTAAAGAATTTAACGTGTTGAATAAAAAATGGGGGTTTAACTTTTTTCGTAACTGACTTAACTGTAATCGAGCATTTTTTTGTTGATACTGTTCATTACTTATAGCCAATCGTTTTCTTTCTTGCTCGTACTGAAGCGTTTTTAAATACTGACTTCTTAGTTGACTTCGGGAAAAAGCGAGTATTAACAAAAAGGTTAGTAATGCTAATAAACTCATCCATAGTAAATATTGCTTTATATTGTTCACAGACTCTTTGATAAAAATATTTAAAGGAAAACTTGTTATTAAAATCAATTCCGAGTTACCTACCTGTATAACATCATAATAACGCATTACTTCTAAATTCAAATATTCAGAAGTTACAGCTACTTTAACTTGATTTTTCTTTTCATAATCTTGCTGTTCAAAGTTCTTGACAATCTGGCTCAACGAAACTTTATCAAAAAAAGAAGTCTCATATTTTCCTATATATCCTATTTCAGGATGTAGCATACAAACACCCTCTTTATTCGTTAAAGTAACATACCCTCCTTTACCACTATATTTTTGTGAAAAATAATCCCAATACTTCAATAGGTTAATATCATAACCAAAAACAACGAAAGTGCCATCTTGCAATTTATGTTTGATAACCTTTCGGTAGTATATTTTACCTCTTAAATTTAAAATTGTATCAAAAACTTGGTTTTTATCTTCAAGAGATTTCGCCTTTTCTAATACACTTTTATTAGCATCCATACTACCAAAAAAGTAAGAATCTAAAACTTTATTATCGTCTAGAAAGTAAACAAAACTAATATCTATATTTTCTTCAGAGAAAGCTAATTCACTATTAAAAAGTAATCTATTTTTTAGCTCACTTCTACCTAAGTCATCACTACTTTCTATAATTTTTTGAGTATCGATAATGAATTTATTAAATTCATTAAAATCAAATTGCAAAATACTTTCCTTTTCTTTTGCATATTGTTTTATAACAACCTCTATCAAGCTCTCAGCTTCTAAAGCTATTTTATTAGTTATTAATCTATATCCAATAAAAAACAATACGATTAACGATACACTTACTAAAAGATAATACTGATGCTTTCTTTTTTTTAACGGAAACTTCATAAAAACTAGTTATCCAACCACTTTTTAAATTCTTTTATTCTTTGAGCGCTCACTAAAAGCATTTCCTCTACATTTAAGTTTGGTTGTAATTCTATTTTTATACGATTGTTACTGTATTTTGATATGTTATTAATCGCTGAATGCTGTAAAATATATTTCCTATTAATTTTAAAAAAGTATTTTTCAGATAGTTCTTCTTCTAAGCTAGAAATTGTCCCGTCATAAAGGTAACTTTCGTTATCAAAAGTAAATAAGAACAAATACTTTCCTTGCGCCATAAAATAAGCTACATCTTCTCTTTTTATAGAAATAGACAAACTTCCTTTTGATACCAAAAAACGTTCTTTTTCTTTTTGATGCTGTATTTTGCTATTCATTTGTAATAATAATTGCTCTAGCTTATCAGTATACCCTTTATTTTCATTAAGGTTTATGTATTTTTCTATCGCTTTGTTAAGTAATTCTTCACTATATGGTTTTAATAAGTAGTCTATAGCAAAAAACTGAAAAGACTTGATTGCATACTCGTCAAAAGCTGTTGTAAAAATAATAGGTGTTGAGATTTTTAAATCCTCAAAAATTTCAAAACTATAGCCATCGCCAAGGTGAATGTCGCTTAAAATTAAATCACAGGTATTTTCTTTAAGCCAAAGAATTGAATCTTCAACACTTTCCAATCGCTTTTTTACAGAAATTGAATGTGGACTTTTAAGCAATAAACTTTCTAAAGAAGAGGCAGCTAAATCTTCATCTTCAATAATAACTACATTCAATGTGTTCATTTTTAAATAAGGTTTTAAGGGATATGTTCAAAAGTATTAAATTATTTTAATACTATTAACGTCACTAATTATTTTATGGATAGATTAAAATATTCGCTTCGCTAGTACAAACTCCTTTTCCCAATACGATTCATTCATTGAAGATATAATAACCCCTTTTAAAGTTGTTGAATGGATAAAAAATATTTCACCACTCTCTATTGAAGTTATTAATCCAACATGATTTATTCGGCCTTTTAAACGAGCAATATCAAAAAAAAGCAAATCTCCTAATCTCACATCAACTAGCGGAATTTCTTTTCCTTTAGTGCTTATTGCTTTTGATGAACGCGGTAATTTAATACCTATTTGTCTAAACGATGTGTTTACAAGCCCAGAACAATCCATTCCGTTTTTTGTTGTTCCTCCAGCCTTATAAGAAACATCTTTATATGAATTTGCTATCGCTAACAACTTCTTAATCTTTGTTTTTTCTGTAGCTACCTGCCCCTCTTTTTCACCTAATTCTTGATCATCTTGACTGATAAATTGAAAAGCGATAAACCCAATAATAATTAACAGTAAAATTTTGTTTTTATACATCTATCACAAAACTCTTTTCGCTTTTATAAACGCCCTACTCCAATAATTTTCATGTAGTGACGTAACAATAACTCCACGAGAACTTGTAGAGTGAATAAAACGAATATCTCCATTTTTAATAGAAGTAACCAAACCTACATGATTAACGCCTCGGCCTTTTCTAGATGTTTTAAAAAATAATAAATCACCACGTTGTACCTGTCGTAAAGAAATTACATAGCCTTTAGTGTACATATCACGTGATGTTCTAGGCAATTGAACTTTACGCTGCTTAAAAGAAGTATGAATTAAGCCAGAACAATCCATTCCTCTGTTTGTTATCCCTCCATATTTATAAGGCACACCTTTATATGTTACCGCCGTCCAAACAATTTTATCTGCTATGGTTGGTTTTCCTTTTGAAGGGGTTCTTTTTACTATAACTTTTTTTGGTTTTTTATATACTGTTACATTTTTTGATGCTCCACACGAAACCATCAAAAAAGAAAGCATTAAAATAAATAGTATCTTTTTCATCTTACTTTTATCAAATCGAGCGCAGTCGAAATTTAATTCTACGTATTCTATATATATCTCAACTGCGCTCGAGAAAATATACACTAACTTAGTCCACTCACAATTAACTTGGCTGTTTTTTCTGAAGCACCTTTACCTCCTAACTTTTGCTCTAAATCAAAATAATCCAAAAACAAATGTTCTCTTTGTTTTTCATCAAGAATCTTAGTTAATTCAGTTTTTAAATTTTCTTTTGTAAAGTCATCTTGGATCAATTCGGTTACAACTTCCTTATCCATAATTAAATTTACCAACGAAATATACTTAAGTGTAATAATTCGTTTTGCTATTTGATATGAAATATTGCTTCCTTTGTAACAAACAACTTGAGGCACTTTAAACAAGGCTGTTTCTAAAGTTGCGGTTCCTGATGCTACCAAAGCTGCATGTGAAATGCTTAATAAATCGTATGTTTTATTATTGATAAATTTCACATTTTTATCGCCGATAAATCCTTTATAAAATTCGTTAGTTTGACTTGGTGCTCCTGCTACTACAAACTGATAATTAGAAAAATCATTTACTAAAGATAACATTACCGACAACATTTTAGTAATTTCTTGTTTTCTGCTACCCGGTAATAAAGCTATAATTTCTTTATTTCCTAAACCATGTTTTTCTCTAAAAGTAGTTTCGTCTATTTGTTTTCTACCAGCTACTCCGTCAATTAACGGATGTCCAACAAAATTTACGTCGTAATCATATTTTTTATAAAATGCTTTTTCAAAAGGAAGAATTACAAACATTTGATCTACGTCGCGTTTAATATCCTTTACCCTACCGGCTCTACTAGCCCAAACTTGGGGCGAAATATAATAATTGGTTTTAAAATTATGTTTTTTTGCCCATTTAGCTATCCGAAGATTAAACCCAGAGTTATCAATAAAAACAAGTACATCAGGATTAAATTGAGCAATATCTTTTTTACAAAAAGATAGCATTCCTAGTACTTTGGGTAAATTCATTAATACCTCAACAAATCCCATAAAAGCCCTTTCCTTGTAGTGCTTTACAAGTGTTCCGCCAACTTGTTGCATTAAATCGCCTCCCCAAAAACGAATTTCTGCTTTTGAATCTTCTCTTAACAAAGCTTTCATCAAGTTAGCACCATGCAAATCACCAGAAGCTTCTCCTACAAGAATATAATATTTCATGAAAACTATCTAAATTTTAAAATCAACGTTATCAATGCTATCACAACAGTAGTAATTAATACACCTCTTGCTCTATAATCTTGATTCTTTTTTAAAAACACCCAAAAAACAAATAAATTAGGAATGGCTGCCAAAGCTAAAACAGGCCCTAATACTCCTCCTTCTATCACTTTTTTAAAAGTTTCGGCAAAGGAATGAATAGATATAAATTCTAAATAAATAAACAACCCGCATGCAGTAGCGAATATTGATGTTAAAGCGCCAATTATTACTTCTTTACTTATATGTCCCATGAATTAAGTTTTTGGATTGCGTGATGTGCAGTCATATCAAATTGAACAGGAACAATAGAAATAAATCCGTTTTCTAAAGCCCAAATATCAGTATCCTGCCCTTTATCTTTATTTACAAATTCACCCGATAGCCAATAATACTCTTTACCATAGGGACTTTTGCGCTTGTCGAAATTTTCTTTCCAATATCCATTTGCTTGACGACAAACACGTACTCCTTTTATCTCTTCTTCTTTTAACTTTGGAATGTTTACATTTAAAACTACTCCGTCTGGTAACCCATTTAATAAAACGTTTAACACAATTTTTTCGATAAACTTTTTAGCGGCTCTAAAATCAGCATGCCAATCAAAATCTAATAATGAAAAACCAATGGCAGGAATCCCTTCAATACCCGCTTCAACAGCCGCACTCATAGTACCAGAATAAAGTACATTTATTGATGAATTTGCACCATGATTAATACCTGAAACACATAAATCTGGTGTTTTATTTAAAATTTCATTTTTTGCCATTTTAACACAATCTGCTGGGGTACCAGAACAACTATATTCAATTTGCGGTCCTTCATCAATGGTAATAGGATTACAGCGTAATACATTATCAACTGTAATAGCATGCCCCATTCCACTTTGTGGACTATCAGGAGCTACAACAACAACATCACCAATTTTATTCATTATTTCAATAAGCATACGAATACCAGGTGCTGTAATTCCATCATCGTTTGTTACTAAAATTAAGGGTCTTTCTTGCATAGTATGTAAGTTTTACAACAAATGTAACATAAAAAAAGCATTCTTATTTTAACATTTTATAAAGAAACAATCCTACATATTATTCGTAAAATTGTAGTAATCAAACACTAATAACATGGTTCGAATTATTATCTATTTATCTGTTTTTATTATTTCTACTTTTTCTGCAATAATAAAAGCTTCATAAAAAGATCTTGCTTTTCATTTTTAATTTATAAAACTACAAACTAAAAAGCACGACCAATATAACATATAGATTATAAAAACAACTCAATATTTAGTTATATACAAGCATCACTATTAAATATGGCATTATTTTAGTAGCTTAGCAACATTAGTACTTAATTATAAAGACAGTAGATATATGAAGACGAAATTTATCATTCCTTTTTTAGCGATAACGCTATTATTTTCAAACATTATTTTTTCAAATACCGTTTCAAAATCAGACCCAGAAAAGGATAGAGTGATTATTTATGTCTTAAAAAACATTTTAAGCAGATATCATTATGTTCAAAAAGATTTAAACGATGATTTTTCAGCACATGTTTACACTAATTTTATTGATGGATTAGACCCTAACAAAAGATACTTTACACAAGAGGATTTAAAAGAGTTTTCGCAATTTAAATATCAAATAGATGATCAATTAAAAAGTAGTAACATTGACTTTTATAAATTGGTATACAATCGATTTTTATCTAAGTTAAAAACTGCAAAAAGAAATTACCGTGCTTTGCTAACCGAATCTTTTAATTACAAAAAGAAGGAAGTTATTGATATGGATTTTGAAAAAATTCCTTTTGCTAAAAATGAAAGTGAATTGGTGGATTATTGGAGAAAACAATTGAAACTTTCTATTTTAAGTAGAATTGAAGATGCAGAAGACTTACAAAACGATAAAGCAAAAAAGGATAAAACCTTTAAAAAGAAAACATTTTCTGTATTAGAAAAAGAAGCTCGGAAAGAAGTTTTAAAAAATATGAACGAATTGTACCAACGTATTGATGAACTTGAAAATTCTGATTGGTATTCAACTTTTTTAAACAGTGTAGTCAGTGGGTTTGATCCACATACAACCTACATGTCTCCTCGTTTAAAATCTCGTTTCGATCAAGAAATGTCAGGTAAATTAGAAGGTATTGGTGCTCGTTTACAAAAAAAAGGAATTTACACCCATATTGTTGAGTTAATTTCTGGAGGTCCTGCTTGGAAACAAGGTGACTTAGAACCAGATGACATTATCTTAAAAGTAGCTCAAGGAGATGCAGAACCTTTAGACATTGTTGGAATGCGTTTAGATGATGCAATTAAATTTATAAAAGGAAAAAAAGGCACTGAAGTTCGTTTAACCGTTAAGAAAAAATTTGATGGTTCTACAAAAGTAATCTCAATTATTAGAGATGTTGTGGAACTAGACGAAACGTTTGTAAAATCGAGTATTGTTGAAAAAAATGGTCAAAAATACGGAGTTATCGACCTACCAAGGTTTTATATTGATTTTAATGACTTAAGCCGTAGAGATGCTGCTAAGGATATGGAAAAAGAAATTGAGCGTTTAAAAAAAGAAAACGTAAAAGGATTGATTGTTGATTTACGTGATAATGGTGGTGGCTCTTTAAAAACAGCTATTGAGATTGGTGGATTATTTATTGAAAAAGGCCCTATTGTACAAGTAAAATACAGAGATGAAGACCCGTTGGTTAAAAACGATACTGACGCTAAAGTTCAATGGAATGGTCCTTTAGTTGTAATGGTTAACGAGTTTTCTGCTTCTGCTTCTGAAATCTTTGCAGCTGCAATGCAAGATTATAAACGTGGAGTAATTATTGGTGGTAAACAAACCTACGGAAAAGGAACCGTGCAAAATGTATTACCTATTAATCGTTTTTACGAAAAATACCCGAGTGATTTAGGTGCGTTGAAAATGACGATTCAAAAGTTTTACAGAATAAATGGAGGTTCTACACAAATAGAAGGAGTTTATTCTGATATTTCATTACCTAGCAGATACAGTTATATGAAATTCGGTGAACGTGATTTAGAAGGTGCATTACCTTGGGACAAGGTACAACAAGCCAAATACCAAACAACAAACTCATACAGTAATTTTGGTGATGCTGTGTATAACAGCCAACAGCGTGTTTTAAATGATAAAAAGTTTAAAAAAATTAACGAATACGCAAAATGGCTTAAGAAAAACCAAGAAGAAAGAGTGTATTCTTTAAATTACAATACTTTTAAAAAAGAAAGTCATGATAAGATAGAGGAAACTAAACAATTTAAAGATATTTTTAAATTCAACTCTAATTTAACTTTTAACTCCCCTAAATACGAATTGAACCTATTTGCTAAAGACACAGTTTTAAAAGAAAAACGCGTGGTATGGCACAAAAATTTGAAAAAAGATATTTATTTAAATGAAGCTCTTAATGTACTGAGTGAGTTAAAAATGAATAAAAATTACACAATAGTAAAACAATAAAAAAAAGCAGCCTTTGGGGCTGCTTTTTTTTATTATATCTCTTTCTAATTATGATCTAAAGTCATTCTGAACTTGATTCAGAATCTCATCCTAATAGTAATTGCTTGCTAAACCAACTCTAATTTTACTACCAAGCCTTCGTTAGCTCGAACATTAAAAACAGTTTCGTCTTCAAAAATTAAATACTGCCCTTTTACACCAACTAAAACCCCCGTATAAGTTTGTTCTTTTACAATATTTAAACTTTTAGGCTTTAAAGGATATTTTTCAACAGGAAAATTAATCGTAGTCTCTTCATTATTTTCAATAATATACTGTTGAGCTTCTACAGGTATAAAATCTTTTAATTTTTCTTTCCAAGATATTAAACTTTCATCTTCAACATCATTCTTAAGCATTTTACGCCAATTAGTTTTATCAGCTACATATTCTTTTAAAGCAACCTCTGTAATTCCTGCTAAATAACGATTAGGCACCTCAACAATTTCAATTGCCTCATGCGCCCCTTGGTCTATCCAACGTGTTGGTACTTGTTGCTTTCTAGTAACTCCAACTTTTACATTACTAGAATTGGCTAAATACACAATATGTGGTTTTAATTGCACGCTTTTTTCGTATTCTAAATCACGATCTTCAATACCTAAATGTGCTTTACTTAATTCTGGTCGCATAATCCAATCACCAGCATTGGGTGTTTCAAAAAAACATTTTTTACAAAACCCTTGACGGTATATCGTTTTTTCTAAATGACAGTTTAAACATTCGTATGTAACAAAACTTAGTGTTATTTCTTTATTTAACAACTGATTTACATTTATAAAATCAGATTTCATATCTAAATAATACGCAACCGTCTCTAAATTTTCGGTTCTCATTTTTTTTAAAACTCCTTGGTATTGCATGTCTTAAATTTTATTACTTTTAGCTTCACAAACTTACAGTAAAAAAATTAAATTAAGAGCTAATCTATGTCGTTTCCATTTATAAATTCTATCATTTCTTGGTTTTTAAAAAAGCGCAAACATCAAGTAGAATTGTTTTTAAAATATCCAATTGATGTACAAAACGAGTTATTACAAAAATTATTAAATACTGCAAAAAAAACTGAATTTGGTAAACTGTATAGCTTTTCGTCAATAAAAAACTATACTGATTTTGCCGCCAATGTTCCTATTCAAAAATATGAAAGCATAGAGCCTCTAATTGAACGCTGCAGAAAAGGTGAACAAAATTTGTTTTGGCCCACCCCTATTCATTGGTTTGCAAAAAGTAGCGGAACCACCAATGCTAAAAGTAAATTTATACCTGTTAGTGATGAAGCCCTAGAAGACTGCCACTTAAAAGCGGGAAAAGACATGTTGTGTTTATACATCAACAACAACGAAGAAACACAAATGTTTACAGGTAAAGGATTAAAACTAGGCGGTAGCACGGCTATTTACGAAGACAATAATTCTTATTTCGGAGATTTATCGGCAATTATTACCGAAAACTTACCTTTTTGGGCAGATTTTAGCTCTGCTCCTAGCTCTGAAGTTTCTTTAATGGCTGAATGGGAAACTAAAATGGAAGCTATTATTGATGAGACTATTAACGAAAACATTACGAGTTTAGTTGGTGTTCCTAGCTGGATGTTAGTTTTATTAAATCGTGTTTTAGAAAAAACAGGGAAAAATAATATTTTAGAAGTATGGCCTAATTTAGAAGTATATTTTCATGGTGGCGTAAATTTTAATCCATATCGAGAGCAATATAAAAAGCTGATCCCTAAAGAAAGTTTCAAATATTATGAAACCTACAACGCATCAGAAGGTTTTTTTGGTATTCAAGACAGAAATAATTCTAACGAAATGTTACTCATGTTAGATTATGGTATCTTTTATGAATTTATCCCAATGAGTGATTATAATGGTGAAAACTCAGTTGCTATACCGCTTTCTGAAGTAAAAAAAGGAATTAATTACGCTGTAATAATTACAACTAACGGTGGTTTATGGCGTTATTTAATAGGTGATACTGTTAAATTTACATCAACAAATCCATATCGTATAAAAATTACTGGACGCACCAAACATCATATTAATGTTTTTGGCGAAGAATTAATTATCGAGAATGCTGAAAAAGCATTGAAAATTGCTAGCCAAAAAACCAACGCTAATATTAAAGATTATACTGTTGGTCCTGTTTTTATGAATGACAAAAAAAGTGGTGCGCATGAGTGGATTATTGAATTTAGTAATCCACCAAAAAACATTACTTATTTTACTCAATTATTAGACGATGCTTTAAAAACTATTAATTCTGATTATGAAGCTAAACGGTATAACAATATGACCTTAGCAATGCCTATAATACACGAAGCTCGTAAAAATTTATTTTATGATTGGCTAAGAGAAAAAGGTAAATTAGGTGGGCAACATAAAGTTCCTCGTTTATCAAACAAACGTGATTTTGTTGAAGAGTTGTTAAAGCTGTAAGTTTACTAAACCTCAACTCTTAAAGGCAATCGGTATTGCGTAGCTACAGGAATGCCTCTTTTGTAAGCAGGTGTTATTTGGGGTAATTTCATAATCGACGCTCTTAAAACACTATCTAATTTCGGAAACTGCTGAATAACCTTTTTTGAATATTTTATTTCTTCTAATTTAAATATGCCTCTTTTGTCAACTAACAAATCAATTAAAATAGTTTCATTAATTGTTTCTTTTGTTATAAACTTATAAGTAGCAATCGAGTTTTGTATTCTTTTAGTCACTTCTTCATAAAAACAAGCTTTTTTTTCACTAATCGGTAATTGATTACAAATTTTAAACGTAGGTGATATATCTACTTTTGTAAAGTCAATTATCGAATTAAAGTTATTTTTTGTAGTTTTCTTTGAAAAAGAATCGCACGATAAAAACAAGAAAAGCATTATTACAAAAACTACATCATAAAATCGCATCTAACTGATTTTTAGATGAAAATACAAAAAATAATTTACTCTAACACCTCGCCTTTTAAGAAATAAAACTTTTTAATTTCCTTTAATCTTGTTTTTACTTGACTCGTTAATAAAGAATCACTTGTTCTAAACTTGTTCATATAGTTTTTATAATATTTATAGGCTATCCTTTTATCCTTATAAAAATGTTCTGAAGTATTTGCCAACTGAAACAATGCTCTGTAGTTTTTATAATTTTCATCATAAGCATCTTTATACGCATTCATTTCTTTTTTAGGCTCACCTAACTCTTTATAAACTCTAGCTATCTGATAATATTCTGTATCACGCGCTTCTTTACCCACAAATGTTGCAAACCAATAGTTAAAACGAGCACTTTTATAGTCTTTTTCAGCAAAATCAATATCGCCTAAATACGTGTATGATTTAAAATCTGCTCTATCTATTTTTAATGCTTTTTTAAAATTATTTCTTGCATTTTCATAGTCTTTTAATTTAAAAAAACTGCGTCCTAACATTTTTTTTGTGTAGTGCTCGTTTGGCTCTAATGAATCAATTTTTTCCAATAAGTCAATAGCTTTTAAGTATTGTTTACTCCTATATAGCTTATTAATTTTTAATCTATTTAAAGCAACATGGTTTGTATTTACTTTTAACCCTTTATCAATAAATAAATTTGACGAATCTTTATCCCTTAAAAGTGTATACGCGACTGCCAACTGATGAATTGCTTTTATATGTTCATTATCATTCTTATAGGTATCTAAAAAACTATTAATTTTTAAATCTCTCTTTTTTAGCATTGCGTACGCAATCCCTATTTGATAATGATAACTTGCATTAGTTTTATCTTTTTGTAGTAAAAAAGCAAAAACCTTTTTAGCTTTTTTAGGTTGCTTTGTTTGTAAATACAGTT
Organism: Tenacibaculum soleae; assembly: GCF_030549005.1. Taxonomy (NCBI): domain Bacteria; kingdom Pseudomonadati; phylum Bacteroidota; class Flavobacteriia; order Flavobacteriales; family Flavobacteriaceae; genus Tenacibaculum; species Tenacibaculum soleae. Next base: position 93,478 of record NZ_JAUOSW010000008.1, on the reverse strand, counting down.
TTCCTAACCTATACTTTATTAATAAATTATCTGAATCATCAGCAGTAATTTCTTCAAAAATTTTAATTGCTTTTTGCAGCTTTTTTTCTTTTTGATAACTTTTACCTAAGGCTATTTTAGTAGAATATTCGTCTTTTAATAAAAGCGCTTTTTCGTAATATTTAGATGCTTGTTTATAATTATCTATCGAACTATAAATACTTGCAATTTTTTTGTTTGATTTATAATTCTCAGGCAATTTTTTAAGTTGTATTAATGCTTTTTGATAACGACCAATATGTACCAAGTTATCAATAGATTTAAAAGCCGAGGTTTGCGCCCCGACTTTTAAAAATGAAATAATAAGAACAATACTTAAAATTTTATTTTTCATATAATTTTACTCAACTATAAATGATATTGGTAACACATATCCGACCTTTACTTTTTTACCTTCATGCTCACCTGGTTTCATTTGGGGTAACTTTTTAATCATTTCCATTGCCGCTTCTTTTAGTTTCGGGTGTGGTGCTCTTGCTTTTACATCTGTAATGCTACCATCTTTATCTATTTTGAACTGTACATAAATTTTCTTTTTTCCTGATTTCAACCCTAAAGCATTTGCTAATTTGACATCAAAATTTTCTTTTACAAAATCCTGTAAACTTCTATTTAAACAACTTTTATTTCCTTCTTCACAACCTGGAAACGTTGGTGCATTTTCTATGATTGAAAATGGAATATCCTCGCCTTTTATGTGTTTTTTTCTTTCACTTTTTGAGAAATCAAATAAATGAGCAATAATTTTTCGTCCATTAAATCCTGAGAAAATTTTCACATTCATCGTTGAACCAATTTTACTCGAATTAACTTTATCCCTTATATTAAAAAACTCTTGTTTTTCTTCTTCAGATAATTCCTTTATAGATAATTCTTTTCCTAAATCTACCTTACTATCTCCATAATAAGAATCTAGTAAGCTAGTTTTCTCTCCTTTTATTGATGTTAATTTACCTTCTTTACTATTATAAATTGTCATCAGTTCTTCTTCGGATTCTTTTTTTTCATTATCACTACACGCTGTGTAGAGCACCATACTAGCCAGCAACGGAATTAATAATAAATACTTTAATTGCTTCACTTGTTTTGATTTTCCTTTTGTCATCATAATAATTCTTTTTTTAATTAATGAATGTTTATAAAATTGATTTACGAATGAGATGTTTTCTACCTGAAAAATATCAGCTAATAAATTATTAATGTAATTTTCTTTTTCGGTTGCTTTACTTACCACATCATCTGAAATATATTCGTGTACTAACGATATGCGGTTTTGATACACATACACCATCGGATTAAACCACATGAATATTCTTAAAAACTCAAAAAACAATAAATCTAAGGTGTGTTTTTGTGTACTGTGAACTAATTCGTGTTCAATTATCTTTTCTTGCTTTTCAGTAGGAATCCCTTTTCCTAAGAAGATATAATTGAAAAACGAAAAAGCTTTTGCATTTTTAGGCAACAACACTAATTTGTATGCCTGTCTGTTTTCGCTTCCGTATTTAAAAATCAAACGAACTATTCGCTGTAGTTTTATAATAAAAATGGTTAAAAAAAGTAAACTCCCCGCTACAAACAAAACATCTAAATAGTTTATAGATTGATACCAAGCTGCTTTTTCTAATACACTTTGTGGCGACAAAACTACTTCGGGTAATAAAATGGTGTATTCTAACGGAACTACTTTTTGTATGGTTGGTATTTTAAAAAGTGGTAATAAAAATGAAATAACCGATGTACTTAATAAATACCACCTGTTTTTAGTGAAAAAAGTTTCTTTACTAAAAAAGAAATCATATACTGCCACAAATAACACCTGAAATAAGATGACTTGAATTATATAATTTATCATGAGTCTTTATTTTATGTTATCACTTTGAGTTTTATTGATAGAGATAAACTTGTAAAATGCTCTCGATACAAATTTTTCATATTTCAAAATTTACTCGAACTAACGATTACTTTTTGTTTTTATTAACTTCTTTTAAAATACTTTCAAGCTCGTTAATATTCATTTCGTTTTCTTTCATAAAAAACGACACCATGCTTTTAAACGAACCTCCAAAATAACCATCCATTAACTTATGTAAGCTTTGGTTACTATAAGAAGATTTTTCAATTAAAGGATAATACACATAACCTCTTCCTTTTGTTCTGTGCCCAACAAATTCTTTAGTTTCTAAAATTCTGATAATTGTTGAAACTGTATTGTATGCTGGTTTCGGAATGGGTAATTCTTCAATTACATTTTTTACAGATGCCTCTTTTAACTCCCATAAAACTTGCATTATTTGCTCTTCGGCTTTTGTTAATTGTTTATTCATACTGTATGTTTTAATAACTTCGATTCAAATATAACTAAAAAATTAGTTAAAACTAATTTTTTAGTTACAAATATGTAACAAACAATTCTTATTTTCGTCTTATAGTTAGATAATTAATAGTTTTTATATGGATGTGTTTTTAATTTTAGTAGGCTTTTGTTTTGTTTGTTTAGGAATCATTGGTGCTTTTTTACCAGTTTTACCTGGCCCAATTACAAGTTGGATTGGCTTATTATTACTGCACTTAACAAAAGTAATTCCGCAAGATTGGTGGTTTTTAGGAATCACCTTAGCTATTGCTGTTATTATATTTATTCTAGATTATTTTATTCCTGCCATGGGAGCCAAACGTTTTGGGGGCACTAAATACGGAGTATACGGTACAACGATCGGACTAATTATTGGTTTATTATCTCCTATTCCTTTCGGAATTATAATCGGTGCTTTTTTAGGAGCATTAATTGGCGAATTAATTTATGACAGCAAAGATACCAGCAGAGCTTTAAAAGCATCGTTTGGAGCTTTGCTTGGTTTTATTACTTCAGCAACCATTAAATTTTCGATTGCTGTTGTTTATTTTGTTTTGTTTTTTACTACTCTTTGGGAATACAGAAATGCTTTTATTTAAGTTAAACACTTAGTAAATAAGCTTAGCCCCGATTGTAGTATTTGTTTGAGCTCCTCGCAGAGAGCGAGTGCGAAAAGCGGGAAATAGCTTCAAAAAAAATAGATTATTTTAAATTTAGAACAAAAAAAAAGCAACCCATCTCAGGGAAGCTTTCCATTGGTTAACAAAACCATGACACTATTTAAAGTGCCTAACAACACAACTAAATGCTACTTTTAAAAAAAAGCAGCCTGCAAATATACAACCATTTTTAAGACTACCAAATTTTTTTATTTTTTTCTGTAAAAACTTGCATTTGTTTAGCGTTGTTTAATTCTGCAATTGATTGTATCTTTGCAGCTTCATTAAAAATTATAAAAAACAACCCATGCAATTATCAGAACAAGAAGTTGTACGTAGAGAAAAGTTAGGGAAACTACGCGAATTAGGTATTAATCCGTACCCTGCTGATTTATTTCCATTAGATTCAAATTCAACAAGTATTAAAAACGAATTTGAAGAAGGTAAAAAGGTGGTAATTGCTGGTAGATTAATGAGTCGTCGTATTCAAGGAAAAGCTTCTTTTGCTGAATTACAAGATAGCGATGGAAGAATTCAAGTATATTTTAATCGTGATGAAATTTGTGCTGGCGAAGATAAAACCTTGTACAATGAAGTATATAAAAAACTACTAGATATTGGTGATTTTATTGGTATTGAAGGTGAGTTATTTACTACCAAAGTAGGCGAAAAAACCGTAATGGTTAAAGGCTTTAAATTGTTAAGTAAATCATTAAAACCTTTACCACTACCTAAAGTCGATGCTGAAGGAAATACGTTTGATGGGTTTACAGACCCTGAAATGCGTTACCGTCAGCGTTATGCCGATTTAGTGGTAAACCCCCATGTAAAAGATGTGTTTGTTAAGCGTACAAAGTTGTTTACTGCAATGCGTAACTTTTTTAATAACGCTGGTTATTTTGAAGTTGAAACTCCTGTTTTACAACCTATTGCTGGTGGTGCTTCTGCAAGACCTTTTGTAACGCATCATAATGCTTTAGATGTGCCTTTATACATGCGTATTGCTAACGAATTATATCTTAAAAGATTAATTGTTGGTGGTTTTGATGGTGTGTATGAGTTTTCTAAAAACTTTAGAAACGAAGGAATGGATAGAACTCATAATCCTGAATTTACAGCGATGGAAATTTATGTAGCTTACAAAGACTACAACTGGATGATGGATTTTACAGAGCGCTTATTAGAGCACTGTGCTATTGCTGTAAACGGAACAACAAAAACTACTTTTGGTGAACACGAGGTAGATTTTAAAGCACCGTACGCAAGAGTTACCATGGCCGATTCTATAAAACATTTTACAGGGTTTGATATTACCGGAAAATCTGAAAGTGAGCTTTTTGAAGCTGCTAAAGAAATGGGTATTGAGGTTGATGCAACCATGGGTAAAGGAAAATTAATTGATGAAATGTTTGGTGAAAAATGTGAAGGAAATTACATTCAGCCTACTTTTATTACTGATTATCCGAAGGAAATGTCGCCTTTATGTAAAGAACACAGAGACAACCCTGAATTAACAGAACGTTTTGAATTAATGGTTTGTGGTAAAGAAATTGCCAATGCTTATTCTGAGTTAAACGACCCTATCGATCAGCGCGAGCGTTTTGAAGCGCAGCTTAAATTAGCTGAACGTGGTGATGATGAAGCGAGTGAATTTATAGATCATGATTTTTTACGTGCTTTAGAATACGGTATGCCTCCAACATCTGGTTTAGGAATTGGTATGGACCGTTTAATTATGTACTTAACAAACAATCCATCAATACAAGAAGTATTGTTTTTCCCTCAAATGAGACCTGAAAAAAAAGCTCCTGCTGTTGAATTAAATGATGATGAAAAAGCAGTGTTAGCATTGATTGAAAAGGCTGAAAATATTGCTTTAAATGATTTAAAAACGCAAAGTGGCTTATCAAACAAAAAATGGGACAAAACCATTAAGGGTTTAACCAAAAACAAATTAGCGAAAGTTGAAAAAACAGACGATGGTTTATTTGTTGAAATAGTATAAATATTCTTTTAAAGAAATAAAAAAGCAACCAAATTTGGTTGCTTTTTTTATTTCTTTTTCTAAATACCATTCTTATTAAAATTAACAACCTGCGTCTCCAATCGTTAATTCAAATTGTTGTTTTACCAACTTTCCTTTGTTGTTTTTTGCAGGCATCCACTTAGGCATTTGTTCTAGTAATTGTATTATAGATTTATCTACAGAAATCACTCTTGAAGATTCTGTTACTTTTATACTGGTCGTCTCACCTTTCTCATCAACCGTAAATGTAATTTTAGTACTTTGTCCTGATTCAAATTCCCAATTTCTAATCTCAGTACTACTATTATTTCTTAAATATACTGTTAAGTCATTTTCTCCTCCTTTAAAACGAGCTGGAACATCAGGAACAATCGTTACTCTTTTTTTTATTTCGCTAGTATCTACTCCCTTTTTCACAGAGTTTTTCGTTTTATAAACGATTCTAACTAACATATCATCACCAACCTTTGCACTCTTTAAGAGTGCCTGTTGTTTACTTGTTAAAGCTACATTTTTACTTAATTCTTTTTTTTCTTTATTATTACTAATTCTTGTAATTTCAACTAAAACATATTCTTCAATCCAACTAGAAGGATAATACTCAAATATTTCTTTTACTGTTTTAGCTTTACTTAAAATACCTTTTGTAGTTGTTTTATTGTTTGCACTCCTTACGGAATACGTAAGTTTTCTTATAGGAGTTGGTTTTAAAATCGTATTACTAAAACCTGTAGACATAACGTCCGCACAGTTTTTTAGGGCAACCTTTTTTTGATAATCTTTCTTATCTATAAAACTAAATATGATAAAACTTGTAATAATTAATAAACTTGTTGAAATAAAAATTTTTGTTCTCATAAATGTCTTCTTTTACATAGTAAATATACTTATTAGTACATAAGTATCTGAAAATTAAATGTAAAAAAAGTGTAAAACCTTAATTTTTACACTTTTTTTACATTTAATTCAACTTATAAATAGCTAATTATTTTTCACTAACTTTAGTGAGCTATGAAAAAACTAATTGAATATTTACCTTTTCAATTTCTGATTTGTTTGATAATTGGGATTATTTTACAGTATTACAATCGTATATGGTATTATGATTTTAATTATCTAATTGCATGTACACTCTTATTTCTACTTTTTTTATACGTATTAAAAAGAAAGAAATTTCGAAAGTTGTTTTCTATTAATGCGTTGTTCTTTTTTATAATTATCGGAATTTCATCTGTATTTATACACAACCCTAAAAATTACAACGATTATTACCAATATCATATCTCTAACAATTCAACAGCAATAGTAAGTATTCATAAAGTTTTAAAATCAGACAATTACAATCATAAATTTATTGCCGATGTAACTCAAGTTGATTCTAAAAAAACTAGTGGATCGATTTTAATAAATCTAAAAAAAGACAGCGTTTCTACAACTTTAACTATTGATGATCGTATCTTTTTAAAACCTGATTTTAAAAACTTAACAGCTCCATTAAATCTGCATCAATTTAATTACAAAAAATACTTAGATAAACAGTATATCTATCAACAGATTTTCATCCATAAAAAAGAATATAAAGTATTACAAAAAGAAACTGTTTCTTTGTATGGATTATCCGCACAATTCAGAAATAAAATACAAACTTCCTTAAAAAGATACTCTTTTACTAAAGATCAACTTTCAGTAATTAATGCTTTGTTATTAGGGCAGCGTCAAGATATTTCTAAAAACCTTCTTGAAAGTTATATCAATGCTGGAGCTGTACATATTTTAGCCATTTCTGGTTTACATATCGGTATTATCTTACTCCTGTTATCATCTTTATTTAAACCTTTAGAGCGTTTAAAATATGGAGCAACAATAAAAGCAATACTCGTCGTTATTTTACTATGGATGTTTGCTTTTATCGCTGGTTTATCAGCTTCAGTTGTTAGAGCAGTTACTATGTTTACATTTATTGCCTTTGGTGCTTCTTTTAAGAAAAAAAGAATCGTAGAACATTCATTAATAAGCTCGATGTTTCTTTTATTATTAGTAAAACCTATGTTTTTATTTGATGTAGGTTTTCAATTAAGTTATCTGGCTGTTTTCGGAATTATTTGGATACAACCACTACTATACAAACCTAAACTTTGGTTGCTCGATAAAGTTTGGAGTTTACTTACAGTTTCTGTTGCTGCACAAGTAGGAATATTACCTGTTAGCTTGTATTATTTTCATCAATTTCCTGGGCTTTTTATTATATCAAATCTACTAATCATTCCTTTTTTAGGCGGTATCTTAATCGGCGGAATTTTAGTTATATTATTTGCGTTGTTAAATTTACTCCCGCAATTTCTTGTTGATATTTACGGATTTGTTATTTCTTTAATGAATAAAATAGTTGATGGGATTGCAAATCAAGAAACTTTTTTATGGCAAGAAATATCGATGTCTTTTTACGAAATGATTTGCTGGTATTTTATAATCATATTTACGTATCAATTTATACTTGTTAGAAAAGCAAAACAACTGTTGTTTTTATTTACATCCATCGTTATTATACAAACCGTGTTTATTTTCGAAAAAAGGGATCGACAACAAAAACAGGAATTTATAGTTTTTAATAGAAGTAGAAAAAATATTTTAGCAAAAAGAAATGGGAATCAACTATGTGTTTTTCACAACTTGGATAGTCTTAAAATAACTGCTAACAAAGCAATTATAGATTATCAGATAAATGAAAATGTAAGAAGTAAGTTTACTAATAAAATACCTAATTACTTTAAGTTTAATTCTGATGAAATTATAATCATTGATAGTTTAGGTGTTTATAATATTGGTACTAAAAACCCTATTGTGATATTACAACATTCTCCTAAAATTAATTTAACTCGCTTGATAAACATCTTAAAACCTAAACAAATAGTTGCTGACGGAAGTAATTACAAGAGTTATATAAACCAATGGAAGGTAACTTGTAGAAAACAAAAAATTCCGTTTCATCATACTGGACAAAACGGAGCATATATTCTTTTTAAAAACTAATTAGATAGTCCCTTTAAAGTTTTTTGAAAATTTTTGCCACTTAGTTTTTTTATAATTGTCTTTTGCAAAATATGCTAAAATTTTTTCAAACTTTTTTTCATCTAAATAACCAGGAACTGCTTGAATTAATTGCTCTTTTGGAGTAAAAAAAGCAGTAGAAGGATAACTCATTTTTCCTTTTAAAATAGCAGCAGCTAATTCATGATATTTACTTCTACCCTGTTGTACAAACTTATAAGTTTTACCTTTAAAAGTAATATCTTCTTTTCCTTCACCATCCATTTTTACTGCATAATAATTATCATTAATATACTTAACGATAACCTCATTTTTATAGGTAGTTTTATCCATCTTTTTGCACCATCCACACCAATCTGTATATAAATCTACTAAAATAGGCTTTGGGTTTTCTTTGTTTTTTTCTATCGCTTCTTCAAAAGTTAACCAATTAACTTCTTCTTGTGCTTTTACTACGACTGAAATAAATGCAAATACAGCTACTAAAATTATTTTTCTCATATCTCTTTGGTCTCAATAAGTGTTCCAAATTTACAAAAAAACCTATCAAGTTTTTATTCTTGATAGGCTTTATATATATTTTAACGTTTGTGATTTAACTATTTCACTCCGTGCATTAGTTTTTTAATTACTGGAGTTAACCCCATTAAAATAACTCCTGCCAGTATTGGTACAATAGTAAAAATTAAAAAGAATGTACTCATATCATAAGCAGCTGTAATTTTATCAATCATACCTCCCATTGAACCTGCTGCCTTATTACCCATACCTACAGCAATATACCAAAGACCAAACATAACACCAATAGTAGATGCTGGTACAAGTTTAGATACATAAGATAAACCTACTGGTGATAAACATAACTCGCCTAAAGTATGCAATAAATAAGCCAATATTAACCAAATCATACTTACAGATGCTGTTTGTGCTCCTTGTGGTATTTCAGCCGAACCGTATGCTAGCACACCAAAACCTAATCCTAAAAGAACTAATCCCATTCCGAATTTTACAGTTGCTGGTGGATTAAATTTACTTTCCCATATTTTTGAAATTAATGGTGCAAAAGCAATAATATAAAATGAGTTTAAAATAGAAAACCATGATGCCGGAACCTCAGTTTTAACATCACTAAATTGGTTTTTTAACATCCAAATAACAATACACCAAATAATAGCAAAACTAGCCCCTAAAAAAAGATTAGACAATGCATACTTTTTAAAAGTTATTTTAAACAATTGAAATAAAACATAAGTTATTATTAATAATGGAATTACTGTTAATAATGTATTAGCAATTCTAAATACATTGGCAGACCCTCCTTCTAAAACTCTGTTTGTATAATCTCCAGCAAAAATAGTCATAGACCCTCCTGCTTGCTCGAAAGCAGCCCAAAAGAATACCGTAAAAAATGCTAAAATACCTACAACAATATATCTATCTCTTTGAACCTTTGCCGGAACTTTTTCTTCCTCAACTAATTTTTCCTCATTGTTATCAATAGCATCATTGTATTCAATTGTTTTAGATGGAGACAAACCAATACTTCCAAAAATTCCTTGAGCAAACCAAAATTGTAACATTCCTAAAAACATGAATATTCCTGCTAGTCCAAAACCATAGTGCCATCCAGATGTCTCACCCACATATCCACAAAGTAATATCCCAACAAATGCACCAGCGTTTACACCCATATAAAATATGGTAAAGGCTCCATCTTTTTTATCTTGTGCATTTTTGTAAACTCCGTTAATAATAGATGTAATATTTGGTTTAAATAAACCATTCCCTGCAACTAAAAACCCTATTCCTAAATACAAACTCCAGGGAGTATCTAAAGCCATTGCAGCGTGTCCGACTGTCATAATTAATGCTCCTATAGCTACCGCATATCTATATCCTAAAAATTTATCAGCTAAATAACCTCCTATAATAGGTGAAAAATACACAAGCATTGTGTAAGTACCATATAACCCTAAAGCATCTTCTCTAGACCAACCCCAACCTGGATTATCTCCTGTAATTGCTGATGTTAAAAATAATACTAAAATTGCACGCATTCCATAATACGAAAAGCGCTCCCACATTTCTGTAAAAAAAAGGACAAATAATCCTGATGGGTGTCCCATTAATAACTTACGGTTCATCTCAGAACCTTCAAATCTAACAGTGTTTGTACTCATATTTTTGTTATATAATTTATAAATGAAAAAGTCTTGTAATGCTCAAATACATTACAAGACTTTATTTTATTTTTAGTTATTGTCTGCTAATTCAAAACCTTCAGTTTCTTCTTTTGAAGTTACCTCAATATCTTCAGCTCCGTGTGTTAATCTTTTTAAAGGTTTTAATATTAATAAAATTAGTATTCCAAACAATGTACAAAACACTGCTATACCTGTAAATACTTGAAACTCTCCAGCCCCTTCTGACATTTCTCCTACTAATCCAGCAACTTTGTTTCCTAATCCTGTAGCAGCAAAATAAGCTCCCATCATAAAAGACGCATACTTTACTGGTGCCAATTTTGTAATAAATGATAATGCTACTGGTGATGCGCATAACTCACCTATCGTGTGAAATAAATACGCTAATACCAACCATGTCATAGCTGATTTTTCAACCACATTATCTCCATTCATTACCACCTCAGTGCTTGCTTTACTCATAAAGAAAAAACCAAAAGCCATAATAATTACACCAATTGCCATTTTAAATAAAGAAGAAGATTCTTTCCCTTTTCTTCCCCATTTATGCCAAAATCCTCCTACTAATGTACCTAGAACGATGATAAAAAAAGCATTGACTGATTGAAAAACAGCAGCTGGAACTTCATATTGATAATCTAAAAACGATATTAATCTATCAGTTTTCTGTTCTGTATATAAACTCATTAAGCCTCCTGCTTGCTCGAAAGCTCCCCAAAAAACAATAATGATTAAAAATGATAAAAACATTACTAACATTCTATCTTTTTCAACTTTGGTTAATGGCTTTTTCATTAACTCTTTATCAGGTGAATCTTTTTTACCTAAAAACTCCCCAACACCTTCTAAATATTTAAGTCCGAACATGTATACAATTTGCCCTAAAGCCATACCAATACCTGCTAAACCAAAACCATAATGCCAGCCATACTCAGCGGCTACAATTCCAACAGCTAAAGCACCAAAAAAAGCACCTAAATTAATCCCTATGTAAAAAACATAAAAGCCTTTATCCCTTCTATCATCTCCTTTTGGATACAACCCACCAACCATTGTTGAAATATTCGGTTTTAAAAAACCAACTCCAATTACAATAAATAATAGTCCTGTAAAAAATGCCCATTGTGCATCAACTGCTAAAATACCATGACCAATACATAATAAAAGACCTCCTAACATTACCGCTTTTTTCTGTCCTATAAATTTATCAGCAATCCAACCGCCAGGTATAGAAGTTAAATAAACAAGCATTGTATATGTCCCGTAAAAAGAAATTGTTTCAGCATTTGTCCAACCAAAACCAGATTGTGGGTCACCTAATAATATAGGAGCTGCTAAATACAATGTTAAAATTGCTCTCATTCCGTAATATGAAAAACGCTCCCACATTTCTACGAAAAATAATACATACAAGCCTTTAGGATGTCCCAAAAACTCTTCTTGTTTAACTGTGTCCATATTTTATAAATTATTTTTAATAAAGTTTGTCATTTTAGTATACAGGTGCAAACGTGTATTACCTCCATAAATACCGTGATTCTTATCAGGATACATTCCCCATTCAAATTGCTTATTTGCTTGAATTAAAGCTTCTGCCATTCTGTAAGCGTTTTGCACATGTACATTATCATCACCTGTACCATGAATTAATAAATACTTACCTTTTAATAACTCTGGGTAGTTTAATGGTGAGTTATCATCATATCCTGCAGGGTTTTCTTCTGGAGTTCTCATATAACGCTCAGTATAAATACTATCATAAAAACGCCAAGTTGTAACAGGTGCCACTGCTATTGCTGCTGCAAAAACATCATTTCCTTTTAATAAACAGTTAGTACTCATGTGTCCTCCAAACGACCATCCCCAAATACCGATTCTTTTTGCATCTACATATGGTAACTCAGTTAATTTTTTAGCTACTGAAATTTGATCTTCTGTTTCGTGTTTTACCAAATTCATATAAGTAACTTTTTTAAAGTCTCTTCCTTTAAAACCTGTTCCTCTTCCATCAACACAAACAACAATATAACCGTTTTGTGCTAACATTTGGTGCCAGTAATCATTAGCTCCATTCCAGCTATTTTTTACATTTTGTGAACCAGGCCCAGAGTATTGATACATTAATACTGGGTATTTTTTATTTGCATCAAAATTAGCAGGTTTAATGGTATACATATTTAAGTCGTTTCCGTTTACATTAATTGTAGAAAACTCTTTTTTACTTAAATTATACCCAGCAATAACTTCTTTTAAAGCAGCATTATCTTTTACTGTTTTTAACACTTTACCATCGGCATTTCTTAAAGAATATACTGTTGGTGTATTTGCATCGGAAAAAGTATTGATAAAATAATGATTGTTTTTACTAAAAGAGGCGCTGTTTGTTCCTGAAGGATTACTAATTATTTTTTTATTCTCTCCAGTTAAAGAAATACTATAAACACCACGATTTATTGAACCATTTTCTACTGACTGGTAGTAAACAGTGTTTTTATCAGCATTAAAACCATAGTAAGAGGTTACTTCCCAGTTACCTTTAGTTACTTGATTGATTAATTCTCCTTTATTGTTGTAATGGTAAATATGGTTGAATCCGTCTTTTTCACTTGTCCATATAAAACTATTATCATTTAAAAATGTTAAATCATCTGTTACATCAACATAAGCAGCATCTGTTTCATTTAAAATTAAAGTAGTATCGTATGTTTTTGCATTTATAAAATACATTTTTAAATCATTTTGATGACGATTTAAAGTACGTACCGATAAAATATTATCATCTTTTGTCCAATTAATTCTTGGTATATATTCATATTCTCCAAAAATAATTTTTGCGGTTCCGTTTGTTTTTAACGAGTATACATGCAAGGTTACTTTTGCATTATCTTCGCCAGCTTTTGGGTATTTAAAAACATCTTGTGTAGGATATTTTCCTTTTCCATATACATCCATAGAAAATGTTTTCACAGCACTTTCATCAAAACGTAAAAAAGCAAGATTACTACCATCTGCGCTCCATTCAAAAGCTTTTACAAAACCGAATTCTTCTTCATAAACCCAATCGGTAATACCGTTAATAATTTTATTTTTTTCTCCGTCTTTTGTAATCTGAACAAGTGTGTTGCTAGAAAAATCTCTAATAAATAAATTATTATCTTTTGCATACGCTACTCTTTTGCTATCTGGCGAAAAAGTAGGGCGTTGAATATCTTCTCCAATCAATTTTAATGATTTTGAAGCAATATCATACACATAGAAAGTTCCTAAAAAAGAACGACGAAAAATAGGTTTAAAATTAGTTCCTAAAATTAATTTTGTTTCATCACTATTAAAACTATAAGAACTAAATGATTTTAATCCGTTTAAATCTTTACTATCTACAATTGTTGCAACTTTTTCTAAAGTCTTATAATCGTATTTATCTACTGATGAACTTCCGTTACTATAGTTTAATAATGAGTAAAAATCTCCATTCATTGAGTTCAATGAATTCATATAATCGCCTCTAAATGTGCCCTTTCTCCATATATCTTCTAAAGAAATATCTTTTTTCTGAGCTTGTAAAAGCGAAGAAAATCCAATGAAAAGTATTAATATTTTTTTCATGTTATGTTGTTGTTTATCTAAAAAGTTTGCCAAGTTTACGGAAAAATCGCCAAAAAATGCCTCAAAAAAAGTAGAAATCGTAAATAAGAACGCTATTTTAACAGGATTAATTTATCTTTGAACCACCTAAATTAATCAATGAATGTCTAAAATTGTTGCTGGATTTTCTAAACTTACCAAAGAAGAAAAAATAGATTGGTTGGCTAAAACTTATTTTAATAACCAACCTAAAATTATACAAACACTTAAAAAATACTGGAATGTAGATGAAAAATTACAACAGCTACACGACGATTTTATAGAAAACACCATATCTAACTTTTACATGCCGTATGGTATTGCGCCTAACTTTGTTATTAACGGTAGCGACTACGTTATACCAATGGTTGTTGAAGAAAGCTCTGTCGTAGCTGCTGCTTCTTTGGTTGCTAAATACTGGAGTACTCGTGGCGGATTTAAAACCGAAGTTATATCAACTACCAAAATTGGTCAGGTGCATTTTATGTATCAAGGAAACAAAGCTGATTTAACAACTTATTTTAAACAACAAAAAGAAAAACTATACGCAGCAACCGCTTCTATTACCAAAAACATGGAAAAACGTGGTGGCGGTATTTTAGATATTCAATTAGTTGACAAAACAAATAAACTTGATAATTACTATCAGTTACATGTTACTTTTGAAACCAAAGATAGCATGGGGGCCAATTTTATCAACTCATGCTTAGAAGCTATCGCGAAAACTTTTAGAAAAGATGATATTGAAGTTGTAATGAGTATTCTATCTAATTACGTACCTCAATGTATCGTAAAAGCCGAGGTAAGCTGTAAAGTAGAAGAACTTGGTGGTGAAAACCCTCAAAAATTTGCACAAAAATTTCATCAAGCTGTTAAAATAGCAGAAATAGAACCATACCGAGCCGTAACTCATAACAAAGGAATTATGAACGGTATTGATGCCGTTGTTTTAGCTACTGGTAACGATTTTAGAGCTATTGAAGCTGGTGCACATGCTTATGCTAGTAAAGACGGACAGTACAAAAGCTTAACGCATTGTGAAGTTAAAAATGATATATTTCGTTTTTGGATTGAAATCCCTTTAGCTCTTGGTACTGTTGGTGGACTAACTGCTTTACACCCCATGGCAAAATTATCGTTAAACATGATGCAAAAACCGTCTGCAAGAAAACTAATGGAAATTATTGCTACCGCAGGATTGGCTCAAAATTTTGCTGCTTTACGAGCTTTAACAACTAAAGGAATTCAACATGGACACATGAAAATGCACTTGCAAAATATTTTAAATCAGTTAGAAGCTACACCTTCAGAAAAAGAAATTATTACCGCTTATTTTGAAAACAAAACAGTTTCGCATAGTGCTGTGGTTGCAAAATTTAACGAATTAAGAAAATAATTTTGGATAGATTTTACAGTAACGGAAAATTATTATTGACAGGCGAATATGTAGTTCTTGATGGAGCAACTTCTTTGGCGGTTCCTACAAAATTTGGGCAAGATTTAACTATTCAACCAATTAAAGAACCTCAAATTATTTGGGGTAGTTTTACCAATACTGGCGAATGCTGGTTTGAAGCCACTTTTGATTTACCTAACTTACGATTAACCTCAGCCACTTTTAATTCTGATAAAGAAGGTAGTGCCGAATTTATAGCAGAAACATTATCCGATATTTTACAAGAAGCAAAAAAGTTAAATTCTAATTTTTTAAATTCTGAAAACGGATTTATCGTAAAAACCAATTTAACATTCCCTCAAAATTGGGGACTCGGAAGTTCATCAACTTTAATTAACAACATTGCTACTTGGGCTAATATAAATCCGTTTAAGTTGTTATGGAATGCTTTTTCTGGTAGTGGCTACGACATTGCTTGCGCTAGTAACAAATCGCCTATTTTATATCAACTAAAAAAGAACCTCTCGACTACGCTCGAGTTGAAACCTATTGTTAGCGAGGTAAAATTCAACCCGAATTTTAAAGACGAATTGTTTTTTGTATACTTAAATCAGAAACAAAATAGCAGAGAGGGAATTGCACATTATAAACAACATCGAGAGGTTGCTGAAAATTTAATTCCTGAAATAAATAAGCTTACGCAAGAGTTTTTAAAAGCCAACGCTTCTTTAAATTTAAACAAAATAATATTTGAGCACGAACAATTAATTAGTTCAATTATTAAACAAACACCTGTAAAAAAACGGTTATTTCCTGATTATTTTGGTGAAATAAAAAGTTTAGGCGCATGGGGTGGCGATTTCGTTCTGGCTACAGGAAATGACAACACCTTATCTTATTTTAAACAGAAAGGGTACGATACAATTGTACCTTATAAAGAAATGGTTTTATAAAAAGTTCTTGATACAATTTTGACTAAAAATCAAAATTACTCGAACTAACAAAATACAAAATGAAGAAAGTAATTATAATTGGTGGTGGTGCAGCAGGATATTTTACAGCAATAAATGCAAAAGAAAATAATCCTGATTTAGATATTACGATTCTTGAAAAAGGAAAAGAAGTTTTACAGAAAGTTAAAATTTCAGGTGGTGGACGTTGCAATGTTACACACGCTTGTTTTGAACCTAAAGAACTCGTAAAATTTTATCCTAGAGGAGAAAAAGAACTTTTAGGGCCTTTTCATCAGTTTATGACTGGTGATACTTTTGAGTGGTTTGACGACAGAGGAATTCCTTTAAAAATTGAAAGTGACAATCGTGTATTTCCTGAAGCAAATACATCGCAAGCAATTATTGATTGTTTTCAAAAAAATGTTGATAGTTTAGGTATTACAGTTTTAAAAAATCATGGTGTAAATTCTATCGAACAACAAGAAGAAAAATGGCTTGTAAAAACAAAAAACCAGGAATTTACGGCTGATTTTGTAGTCGTTGCTGCTGGAAGTTCTAAAAAAGTATGGGATTTATGTAAAACACTTAATCATACAATTATTGAACCCGTACCTTCTTTATTTACATTTAATATAAAAGATAAACGAATTATAGATCTAGGCGGTATTGCTGTACCAAATACCGAAGTAAAATTAGCAGGAACAAATTTTGAAAATTCTGGTCCGTTATTAATTACACATTGGGGATTAAGTGGCCCAGCTATTTTAAAACTATCTGCCTTTGGCGCAAGAATATTAGCTGACAAAAATTACCAATACAATGTTATAGTAAATTGGCTAGGGCAAGATTTTGATTTGGTTTTAGAAGAATTATTGCAGTTAAAAAAATCACAACCAAAAAAACAAGTTCATTTAAAATCGCCTTTTACTGATATTCCTCGTCGTTTATGGGAACGTTTTGTTGCCGCTGCAGAAATTAAAACTAATCAAAATTGGGGCGATTTAAGTAATAAACATTTAAATAATTTAGCAACTCAATTGACCAAAGGTTTATTTAATGCTAACGGACGAACCACTTTTAAAGATGAATTTGTTACCGCTGGTGGTGTAGATTTAAAAGAAATAAACTTTAAACGTTTTGAAAGCAAAAAACATAAAAACCTCTTTTTTGTAGGTGAAGTTTTAAATATTGATGCCGTAACTGGCGGATTTAACTTTCAAAATGCTTGGACAGGCGGATTTATTTGTGCAAAAAGTATTGCTGAATAAATTTATTAATAAAAAAAGACCTTTTACTGTATTTAGTAAAAGGTCTTTTTTTATGTTATCCGATTTTAGTTTAAACCGTAGCAGATGCTTTCATCGACTTTCTATAAGTATAAGAATTAAAAATATTTCTTTTACCATAGTTATTAATAGATTTGGCATTAATAAACTTAAGAAATATTTTTTTTGTTACTCCAAAATACTCATAAGTATTACCATCAGTAAAAGTTACCTCCAACAACATACTTTTATGCTGATAATCGGCAACTTTAAACTCGGTAATTGTGGTATTATAAGCCTCTAAATTGTCTTCTTTTGTTTTTGGCGCTATACTTACTAAAAAATGATAACCATCAATAATTTTAGTACTTACCTCTTCGGCTTCTAACTTTTTATCTTCCTCCAAAAACTTATCTGGATGCCATTCTTTTACCAATCCGCGATATGTTTTTTTAAGCTCTTTTAAATCGATAGCTCCTTCTACATTAAAAAGCTTCTTATATTCTTTAATACGTTTCATTTGTATGAAATAATTTAGCCCGCGAAATTAGTTAAATTATCTGAATATGAGCCACAAAGCTATTTTATTTTAGCAAGTAATTATTTAGTAACTCATTACGGTTCCATAGTATAATAATTGAAATGTCTTTACATCTAAAATCAAGCAGTTCATGGCCATCATAATTCCGTAATTAGACTTATCATAAAATAGGTGTTGAAAATAATTTAATTCATTTTCATCGAAATCATAAAAAACATTGCTTGTTTTAAAATGTGAATCTGCAAAATTACTTATTTGAGATAGTTTATGTACATTCATTTTTATTGAGTAATTATACAAACTATCTATTTTAATTTTTAATTGATCACCTTTAAAAGTTAACTCATTATTACTTTGAAAAAGAATGTTTTTATAAAAACCATTGGTTAGCATATCATACAAAACCTGTTCGGTATTTACCTTACTCTGAATTTCTTCAATATATTTTGATACATTATTTGACAAACGATTAAACTCAGCCACTATAATTTTAGTTTTTTGAAACATTAATGGTTTTTGAGCAGCTTGTTTTTCAAAAAAAGAAGTACGCCCTGCAATTACTTCGGTATTTATCCGAATCGCTTCGGTAATCGATTTATGTGCGGTATAGGTAGAAAGTTTATGCTGTGCTTGTATTGAAACGCACATTAAAAACACCGTAAAAAAAAGAAGCCTATTTTTCATAAAATAATTTTACTGAAAGATAGGCTATTTTATTAACTTTTTTAGCTGTTATTCTTCTTCATAACAGTTAAAAACAATGGTATATCCATATTCAATGGCTTCATTGTATAATTCTTTTTGATCTTCATCAACATCAGTTACAGAATCAAGTGTAAAATACTCTTCTTCTATTTCAGTTACTTTCCATCCTTCAGATTTTATGTAATATTTGGCAAGTCTAAGTGCGCCTTCAATATCTTTATAATCGATATATAAACTTACATAAGCTCCTAAAACCTCGTCGTAATGTTCAGATGATTTTTTTGGTTTTGCTAAAGCATTTATTAAAAACATAATTTTATTTTTTTAGTTTAATTAAGCGAGTTCTCCTCTATGTGGTTTTAAAGCGTCTCTAAAAGTTTTCATATTACTTTCATCAACAATAATAAAAGCAATGGTATGCATTGGGTTTAATTCTTTATGATTTACTTCGTGATATGTTAACTGATCAATTTGTGCAAATTCCTTTAAATGAATACAATGATGCTTTGCGGTTGCTAATCCGTCAGGGCCTTTAAAATCCCATATTAGTTTTATTTTTCTATCCACAATTTATGTGTTTTATAAAAACAAAAATACTCATTTCTATGATTGAAATGAGCATTTAAATAAACTAACTGATTTTAAGAATTTTGCTATTTACTTTTTCTTAATTGCTAAACCTATAAGTCCTAATCTTCCTATTAAAAAAATTACCATACCAAAAGTTGGCTCTAATAAACTATACTTCATACCTCCAGCCAAAACTTGTGGAGCTATTTCATTTGCTCTTTCCATAACCCCAAGTGCTTCTATCCAACCAATAACAAAACATAAAACTCCAAAAAACAAAGCAAACAAACTAATCTCTTTTATTAAGTTTGAGTTTTTATCTGTGTTGTTTTTAATTCCTTTAAAAATAAAAAACACTACCAGTATTAGTAAAATTAACAATGGTATTCTAAATTCTAAAGCGCCATCTGTAATAAATCTCATAATATTATATTTTAAGTTATTTTATGGTAAAAGTATATTCAACTTATAATTCTTTTTATTTAAATAGATAGATCGACAATTTAAGTACATAGATAACAAGAATAGCGCTTAAACACTAAATTATGTAAAACAACTCACTAAAGATGCAATTAATCGCATATTATTTTTTTATTAGTAAAAAAAATGTTCATTTGTAAAATGAAAAAAAAAATTCAGTGTCTTTTAAAAAAAACGATATTGCACCTATTTTTTTGGCTTATTGTATATTTTTTCTTTTATTCTTTTTTTAGTATTGGCTCCGCAAATATTAATTTTTTACTTTACTTTTCAATAACACTCTCTGCAATCGCAATAAGTGGCTCATATGTTATAGGTTATAAATTAATTCCAGAGTTTTTAATATTAGAAAAATATTGGAAATTCTCTCTTTACGTAAGCTATCTAATAATTTTTATACTTTTTAGTGTTTTAGTAACTGTGCTTTTTGGATTTATGTTCTTTTTCAATCTAGAATATAAACAAATGCCCGATTTAACAAAAAACAGCTATGTAATATTTGTTTGTGTTATTTTAACAATAGTATTGTTTACGAGCTTCAAAATATTAAAACACAATCACAAATCTACAGAAGATAAAAAAGATATTGAAAACAAATTCTTGGCAACGCAACTACAATTAAAAGAACAAGAATTGAAGTTCTTAAAAATGCAAATTCACCCGCATTTTTTATTCAATACTTTAAACACCTTGTATGGTTTTGCTTTAAAAAAAGCAGATGATGCTCCTGAAATGATTTTAAAACTATCAAACTTATTAGATTATATTTTGTATCAAGTAGACAAACCTTTGGTTTTTTTAGAAGATGAAATTAGTCATATTGAAAACTACATTTCGCTAGAAAAGATGCGCTTTCAGGAAAGTTTAAGTATCAACTTCATCAAAGAAACCGATTTAAAAAACATCCAAATTGCACCGATGTTATTATTACCTTTTGTAGAAAATGCCTTTAAGCATGGTTCACAAATTAACGATGTTTTAAAAATCAACATCTATCTAAAAACCACGAATGATTTCTTGTTTTTTGAGATTAATAATTCAACAAAAAATAACTCAACCTTAAAAAAGGGGATTGGATTAGATAATATTAGAAAAAGATTAAATATGTTGTACAATAATAAACACCAACTAAACATTGCCCGAAATGAAAATTTATTTAATGTTCAATTAAAAATTTCCTTAAAAAATGGCTAATATACTCCGTTGTGTTATTGTTGATGATGAACCTATGGCTAGAGAAATTATAGCAACTTATATAAAAAAAACACCAAACTTACACCTAATAAAAACCTGTAAAAATGCCTCTGAAGCAATTATTTTTACACAAACTAACGAAGTTGATTTGTTTTTTTTAGACATTAATATGCCCGAAATAAATGGCTTGAGTTTGGCTAAAATCATCAATAAAAAATCAAAAATTATTTTTACCACCGCTTATAGAGATTATGCTGTTGACGGTTTTAATTTAAACGTGGTAGATTATTTATTAAAACCAATTGCTTTTGATCGTTTTTTACAGGCTACGCAAAAAGTGCTTCAACAAAATATTACTGTAAACGCTTCGCTAAACAAAGAGTTAGAAAAAGATTTTATTTTTGTTAGAGCTGACAGAAAAATGATAAAAATAAACCTAAACAATATCTTATACGCAGAAAGTTTAGGCGATTATTTAAAAATTTTTACTGATAACACAACTATTGTTACTCGAGAAACTATGAGTAATTTATTATCTAAACTACCAATTAATCAATTTTTACGAATTCATCGATCTTATATTATTTCTATTCAAAAAATAAGTTCTTATACAAACGAATTTATTGAAATTGAGAGAAAAGCAATACCAATAAGCAGAAGCTATAAAGAATCCGTTTTGCAAAAATTAGCACAAGTGTAGGGTAAATTTTATCTTTACAGCAAAATTTTACACGTTGAATACATCAGAATTTATATTTTCTTCAGAAGAAAAAACAGTAAAAAACTTATCAACTTCTTGGCAAACACCAAGTAATATTGCTTTGGTAAAATATTGGGGAAAAAGTGATCCCCAAATACCAAAAAATGCCTCTATAAGTTTTACGCTTAATAATTGTCATACTAACACAGCAATTGATTTCGAAAAAAAAGAAAACAATACTGTTGTTGATTTTGAATTATTTTTTGAAGGAAAAAAGAAGGATGATTTTAAACCAAAAATTGCAAAATTCTTTGAGCGAATAGCAGTCTATTGCCCATATATTTTAGATTATAGAATGGTGATTTCGTCTGAAAATTCTTTCCCACACAGTAGTGGAATTGCTTCTTCAGCAAGTGGTATGAGTGCGATAGCAATGTGTCTATTAAGTTTAGAAAAAGAACTAAACCCTAATTTAACTGATACTTATATTAATAAAAAAGCTTCTTTTTTAGCACGTTTAGGCTCTGGTAGTGCTAGTAGAAGTATTGAAGGCCCTTTAGTTGTTTGGGGAACACATCCTGAAATAGAAGGAAGTTCAGATTTATTTGGTGTAAAATATCCATACAAAGTACATCCAGTTTTTGAAAACTATTGCGACACTATTTTATTGGTTGATAAAGGAGAAAAGCAAGTTTCATCAACCGTAGGGCATAACTTAATGCACAATCATCCGTATGCTCAACAGCGCTTTAAGCAAGCCAATGATAATTTAACCAAATTGTCAGAAATTCTTCAAAACGGAAATATTAAAGAATTTATCAACTTAGTAGAAAGTGAAGCTTTAACCTTGCATGCTATGATGCTTACAAGTAATCCATATTTTATATTAATGAAGCCAAACACTTTAGAAGTTATTAATAAAATTTGGGAATACAGAGAACAAAATGACAGTAATATTTGTTTTACATTAGACGCTGGTGCCAATGTACATGTTTTATATCCAAACATCGAAAAAACTGATATTGAAAACTTTATTAAAAACACATTAGCCAATTACTGCCAAAAAAATCAGTATATTTGTGATAATGTGGGCTTTGGAGCAAAGGCTCTTTAACTTAAATTCTCTGCCGTATGAAAACTTCAGCATTAATAATTACTGTATTTATTTGTTTTTTTTCTGCAGCAATAAATGCACAAGAAACAATTTGGTTTGATACCAATTGGCAAGAAACTACTAAAGAAAACCATGAATATTACCGACCTGCACCAAAAAAAATTAAAAATGGCTTTTGGTTAGTTGATTACCACAAAAATGGTAAAGTTCAAATGGAAGGTTTTAGCACTAAAAAAACTCCAAATCAAGAAGTTTTTGATGGTTTAGTGATGTATTATCATGCAAGCGGAAACATTTTTCACAAAGCCAACTATGTAAACGGAAAACTTGATGGTGTTCGTAAGGTATTTTACGAAACAGGAGAACTTAAAGAACAAGGAAAATATACCGACGGGCAAAGAAATGGCGTTTGGAAAACTTTTTATAAAAACGGAAAAATAGAAACCAAAGGAAAATATCGTAATAACGAAAAAGTAGGCGTTTGGAAAACTTTTTACAAAAACGTATACTAGTTTGTAAACTAACGCTTTTACTTGTACTTTTGCTAAGTAATTAAATCAACTATGAAAGGACCTTTATTTTATGCTAAAATATTACTTTTTGGAGAATACGGAATTATAAAAGACTCCAAAGGTCTTGCTATTCCCTTTAATTCTTACAAGGGTGTTTTAAAATCAGCAACAAATTTAACCGGTGAAGCCGAAAAGTCAAACCATAATTTAACACGTTTTTACAATTACTTAAACGATTTAAACTCTGATTTAGTTTCTTTTGATTTAATTTCTTTTAAAAATGATATTGACAATGGTATGTACTTTGACTCGTCTATTCCGCAAGGATATGGAGTAGGAAGTTCAGGAGCTTTAGTTGCTTCTATTTACGACAAATATGCAACAAACAAAATTACCGTTTTAGAAAACTTAACCCGTGATAAGTTATTAGTTTTAAAACAGATTTTTTCTTTGATGGAATCTTTTTTTCACGGTAAAAGTTCTGGGTTAGATCCTTTAAACTCTTATCTAAGTTTACCTATTTTAATCAATTCAAAAGAACATATAGAACCAGCAGGTATTCCATCTCAAAAAGAAGGAAAAGGTGCTGTATTTTTATTAGATTCTGAACAAATTGGAGAAACAGAACCAATGGTAAACATCTTTATGAATAAGATGAAGAATGAAGGATTCCGTAAAATGATAAGCGAAGAATTTTCTTTACACACCAATGCTTGTATCGATAATTTTTTACACGGCGATATAAAATCATTATTTGGTAATGTAAAAAAATTATCGAAAGTTGTTTTAACCAACTTCAAACCAATGATTCCGAGTGCTTTTCACAAGATTTGGGAAAAAGGAATCCAAACAAATGAATACTACTTAAAACTTTGTGGCTCTGGAGGTGGAGGTTATATTTTAGGTTTTACTGAAGATTATGAAAAAGCCAAAACAAGTTTAAAAGATTATAAATTAGAACTAGTGTATCGATTTTAAAATGCAATTTAATGAGTAGTGCATTAAAATTAAATACATTAATTAAAAAAATATTTAGCCTCTTATCAGTTATTAGAGGATATAATATATTAGTATTAATAGCAGCCCAATATTTGGCTGCTATTTTTATTTTTTCTGAACAAAAATCGGTAAAACCTGTGCTTTTTGATTGGCATTTACTATACTTAGTAATTGCTACAGTTACCACGGTTGCTGCCGGATATATCATTAACAACTTTTATGATGAAAAGTCAGATAAAATAAACCGTCCTATAAAAACTGGAGTTGATGCTTACATTAAACAAGAAACAAAATTATCACTTTACTTCTTATTAAACTTTATTGGATTTGGTTTTGGCTGGCTAGTTTCTTTAAGAGCTGCTTTTTTCTTTGCCATCTATATTTTTGGTATATGGTTTTACTCTCATAAACTTAAAAAATATCCTCTTATAGGGTTAATTAGTGCTACAATCTTAACAATACTACCTTTTTTTGTAGTTTTTGTACATTATAAAAATTTCTCTGAAGTAATTTTTGTACACGCTATTTTTCTTTTTTTAATTATAATGATTCGTGAATTAATAAAAAAACTAGAAAACATAAAAGGGGCAATCATAAATAATTATAGTACTTTCCCTGTAAAATACGGTGAAGAAATCACTAAAAAATTAATCATTTTATTAATGATTTTTACGCTGATTCCTGTCGGAATATTATTCAATTACCCAGCAATTGAGTATATGAAATATTATTTTTATTTAACTGCTATTGTATTATTCTTTATTGGTTTTTACACTTGGAAAGCAACAAAAACAAATCAATACCGCCTATTACATAACGTTTTAAAGATATTATTATTAATAGGAGTTTTTAGTTTGCTTTTTATTGATAAATCATTAATTTTAGACAAAGTCGTACATGTTTTAGATTAACACTCAAATATTTACTGTACATTTGCACCCTTTTTAAAACAAAATTATGAACTCAAAAAAATCGTCGAGAGGACGACAAGCTGACAGAAACAGCAATCCTCAAGAAAAAAAATCTTTTAAAACTGATAGAAGCAACAATTCTTCTGATAAAAAAAGATTTGTAACTAGCGCTTCTGACAACAGAAAACAGTTTAAAAAAGATTTTAAAAAATCACAAGCTAGTAAAACAACTCAAAAAAACACTGAAGATACTGGTATTCGTTTAAATAAATATATCTCAAATTCAGGAATTTGTTCTCGTAGAGAAGCAGATACTTATATTGAACACGGTAGTGTTTCTGTTAACGGAAAATTAATGACTCAAATGGGTTACAAAGTACAACCTACTGATGAAGTTCGTTTTGACGGAACCTTAATTTCAATAGAACAAAAACGTTATATTTTATTAAACAAACCTAAAAATTACATTACAACCATGGAGGATGACCGTGGACGTAAAACTGTAATGGAAATTATTGCTAACGCGACTAAAGAACGTATTTATCCTGTTGGAAGATTAGATAGAAATACCACTGGATTATTACTATTTACAAACGATGGTGAATTAGCTAAAAAATTAACACACCCAAAGCATAACGTACGTAAACTATACCATGCCTCATTAGATAAAAAATTAACCTTAGCTGATTTAGACAAATTACGAGGGGAAGTAATTATTGAAGGACGAAAAGTTTTTATTGATGCCGTTTCTTATGTAGAAGGCGAACGTAAAACCGAAGTTGGTATTGAAATACACTCTGGAAGAAATAGAATTGTACGTAAAATATTTGAAAACTTTGGATATACAGTTACAAAACTAGATCGTGTGGTTTTTGCTGGTATGACAAAAAAGAATTTACCTCGCGGTAGATGGCGTGAATTAACCAGTCAAGAAGTAAACACTTTACAAATGTTATAAAAAAAATCCCGAGTTTAAAACTCGGGATTTTTAATTTACTTATTTTTCTTTTTTATGATCTTCCTTTATTTCTTCACTCCTATACTTACAACAGGGGTGCAAATTATCATAAGCCTCTTTAGTTGCTTTTATTGCTTTAGTATCATGACCTACATTTGCTACATTCTGCTGAATGGTTTTAATGGTTGTTTTACGCTCATCAATAATTAACTTTAGCTCATGCGTTTTCACATTCCATTGCGCATACTTAACACCCTTACCATTTAAAGCAGCTTTTTCAATACGTCCTTTACACATCATACAAACACCGTCTACATCAATAGATACTTTGGCGTTTTTTTTCTTTTTTTGTGCTGATAAAGATACACTCATCAACAAAACTACTAGTACTAATACTGTTTTTTTCATCTTAATCTATTTTAAATCTTAAACCTGTATAAAAATTACTTCCAAATACTGGAGCATATATAATAGTGGTATCAAAGTTTGCACCAAAAGGATTGTCGCTTCCAAGTATCGGATTTTTTTGTTTATAATTTGTTATATTTTCTGCGCCGGCATATATCTCAAACTTTTTAGAAAACACTTTTGTTATTTGAGTGTTTAGTAAATTATAACTTTTTGAATATACTGGTAATTGGTATTCAACTGAGTTAAGTTGTGTATTAGGTAATCGCTGTTTACCAACCCAATTATAAGTTATATCAAATTTCCAATGCGCATCATTTTCATTTTTTTCAGTTTCGTACGATATATTTGCAAAAAAGCGATGTTTAGCTTGTAAAGCCTTATCTAAGTTTCCTGTTTTATAATCCGTATTAACATCATAATACTTATAAGAAAAACGCGTATTAAAATATGGTATTATATTTTGATTTACCTCTACTTGAAAACTATTGGCAACACTATTTCCTTTTAAATTATAAAATGATATTTCTTGCGGATTTTCCCAGTCTACAACCACCTGATTTTCGAAATCTGTTCTGTAAAAGTCAAAAGTTATATCACCTTTCTTTCCAAACAACTTATAACCTTGCAAAAATGAAACTCCATAATTCCAAGCTGTTTCAGGATCTAATCCATATATATTACCCCCAGCTTTATCAATATTAATTTGCCTTGATGATGCAAAAAATTGTTGATTTTCTGCAAAAATATTCGCACTACGTTTTCCTCTTCCTATTGATGCTCTAAACACCCCTTTTTCCCAAGGCACATATCTAATATGTAAACGAGGTGTAATAAATGTTCCTAATAAATTATGTGTATCAACTCTTAAACCTGCTGTTACACTTATATTATCAGAATTATCATAGGCATATTCAAAAAATGCTCCTACTGAATTCTCTTTGCGATCGTAATTATTAATTGTATTAATTTTTACAAATTCATCATATTTATCGTAAGTAAAGCTAAGCCCTGTTTTAAATTTATTTCTGGTATCACCAATAATTGAATTAAAAGTAAAACTACTAAAAAAACTTTGATGCTTAATATTATAATCCCTTAAGCCAAAGTATGATTCTTGCTTATGATCACTATAAGCTGCTTGTAAACCCATACTTTGAAAAGGCAAATCAGGAAAAACATAACCTATTTTTGCTGAGGCATCAAATCGAGATGTATTTATTTCACTACCCCAAACAGTAGTTGACCCTTTATCTATATCTGGATTAAAATTAATTTGCCCTACTTGTTTTTGATCATCTAAATATCTAAAATTGATAAAACTTACCCAACCTTTTTCAGCATCAACATATTGCCAACGGTTCATTATATTTATTTGTTCCGCAAGCGGATTATCTAAAAAACCATCATTGTTTTTATCAAATTTTTCTCCTCTATAATTTCCATGAACATACAAACCTGTTTGCCATTTCTTGCTTATTTTTTTATTCAAATGAGTATTCAGCTCTAACCTACCTCCTGCTGAGCCATATACATTTGCAAAAAAACGATGATTTGTATACGGTTTTACCAACTCTGCATTTATTTGACCCGAAATACTTTCGTACCCATTTACAACACTACCTGCCCCTTTGGTTATCTGAATACTTTCTACCCAAGTACCAGGAGTAAATGAAAGCCCAAATACCTGAGAAGCTCCTCGTATAGATGGAATATTTTCTTGCGTAATTAACAAGTAAGGACTAGTTAAGCCTAACATTTGTATTTGCTTAGTACCTGTTAAAGCATCAGAAAAATTAACATCTATTGATGGATTTGTTTCAAAACTTTCAGCTAAATTACAACAGGCTGCTTTTAAAAGTTCTTCACTATTAATCATCATTACATTTTGTGCCTCTAAGTACGATTTTTGAGTGGCGCTTTTTTTAGCTTTTATGGTTACTTCTTTTAAAGTATTACTTTCTTTTAAAAAATGATGTATTGGTTTTAAATTATTTATTGTAATAGTATCTGTTTTAAAACCAACAAAACTAACTACTAGTTTTTTATATTCTGATTTATAGGGTATGGTAAACCATCCTTTTTCGTTTGTAGTTGTTCCTATGTTTGTGTTTAACCAGTAAACACTTGCTCCATAGATTCCTAAATTGTCTTTAGATCCGTTTTTGTCCATAATCATCCCTTTAAATTTTTCTTGAGAAAAAGAGATAGTAGACATCAGTATAAACATACCGATTATATGTATTTTCATTATTTTTATATCATATTAAGTTTTACAATTCTTGTTATTTAATAGAATTGTAAAATCAAATGATAAATACTTCGTGAAGAACCTGAATATCAAAAACTAAATTAGGCGGAGAATAATATTGGTGAGTTAAAGATTGTTTATCTAAAGTTTGAAACAATAATTTAAATGAAGCACAAAAAGCTAAAATGAATTTAGCTTGATTGAAACTTATTTTTTCTGAAGAAGATTTCTGAATATCATCTTGTCCATTAATTTGATGAATCTCATCTTTACAACATTTTTTTTTCTTAGTTGTAGTTGCACAATCGTCTTTTTGACCTTTATTACAAGAGTTTGCTTCACCTACATAAGAAATATCTACCAAAAAATCACCACAAAAATGCTTTTCTATCGTAAAAGAGAACGTAGAAAACAACACTAATAGCGCCAATAATACGGTTGATATTTTAGTAAATACTTGTTTCATTGACTACAAAGGTACAAAAAAATAAAAAATTGTTTTTTAAAACAATTGTTAAATCTATTTTTGCAAGTTCTTAATTCAATTTACGATTAAGTATATAAAACTCATTAACAATGAACTTACTAGAATTAAAAAAAAACATAAATAAAATATCAGAAAGTAATATTACTAAAGAAAATAAATTGCAACAAATTTGTGATTACTTAGCAGCTGAAATTTCATATTACGACTGGGTAGGGTTTTATTTTAAAAACGGAGATAAAGATGAATTAAAATTAGCGCAATTTAATGGAGAGCCTACAGATCACACAATTATTCCTTTCGGAAAAGGTATTTGTGGTCAAGTTGCTGTTAGTAATGAAAACTTTGTAGTACAAGATGTGCAAGAGCAAGATAATTATATTTCTTGTGGATGGAAGGTTAAATCAGAAATTGTAATTCCTATTTTTGTTAATAAAGAAAATGTTGGGCAAATAGACATTGACTCCCATACAGTTAATCCATTTACGGAAAATGATGAAGAATTATTAGAACATGTTTGTAAAAAAGTCGCTCTTTTTATATAATTACCCTATAAACACTTGACTATTAAGATTATTATATATATTTTCGTATTCTTAAATAACCCCACATAATCCCCTAAATTATGAGTACTAAAGAATATCCTTCTTACGCTGCATTAGGCAACACTAATGCTCGTACAAAATCTCAACAATCATTATTAGAAAAATTTACTTTATGGTTTCGCGATTTTTTAGAAAACGCTGAATAATATTTTTCTTTTTTTAATGTAAAAAACACCATCAAATTTTTAAAAATTTTGATGGTGTTTTTATTTAGCAATAACCTAAAATAACTATTGTGTAAACTTTACTGTTTTAGTAGCTTTGCTAGCTTAACAACACAACAATAATGAGCAGTACAAAAACTATTAAATCAGCACTAATATCCGTATTTCACAAAGATGGATTGGAGCCAATTGTAAAAAAATTAAACGAATTAGGTGTTACAATATACTCAACTGGAGGTACTGAAACATTTATTAAAGAATTAGGTATCGATGTAGTTCCGGTAGAAGATGTAACTTCTTACCCATCAATTTTAGGAGGACGTGTAAAAACATTACACCCTAAAGTATTTGGAGGTATTTTAAACCGTCAAGATCATGATGGCGATGTTGCTGAAATGAAAGAATATAACATTCCGCAACTAGATTTAGTAATAGTAGATTTATACCCTTTTGAAAAAACAGTCGCATCTGGTGCTCCTGAACAAGATATTATTGAAAAAATTGATATTGGAGGAATTTCATTAATTCGAGCTGCGGCAAAAAACTTTAAAGACACTGTACTGGTTTCTTCTATGGATCAATATGCAGATTTCCTAACGCTTATTAGCGCAAATAACGGAACCACATCAATAAACGATAGAAAAAAATTAGCTGCAAAAGCTTTTAATATTTCTTCTCATTACGACACCGCTATTTTTAATTATTTTAATGAAGACGAAGTTGTTTATAAAGCAAGTGAATCGATTTCTAAAACCTTAAGATATGGGGAAAACCCACATCAAAAAGGATATTTCTTTGGAGATTTAGAAGCAATGTTTAATAAGCTACACGGAAAAGAATTAAGTTACAATAATCTTTTAGACGTAGATGCTGCTGTAAACTTGATGAATGAATTTACAGGAGAAGCACCAACATTTGCAATTTTAAAACACAATAACGCATGTGGTTTTGCGCAAAGAGAAACCATTTACCAAGCCTATACAGATGCTTTAGCTGGTGATCCTGTTTCTGCTTTTGGTGGTATTTTAATTTCAAACACAAAGATAGATAAAGCTACTGCTGAAGAAATTCATAAATTATTTTGTGAAGTTGTAATCGCCCCTTCATATGACGATGATGCTTTAAGCGTTTTAAAAGGTAAGAAAAATAGGGTTTTATTAATTCAAAAAGAAATTGAATTACCAAAACAAACTGTAAGAACTGCTTTAAATGGTGTTTTAATTCAAGATAAAGATTTTATTACAGATAAATTAAGTGATTTATCGTACCCTACAAATACTAAACCATCAGAAAGTGAGTTAAATGATTTGTTATTTGCCTCTAAATTATGTAAAAACACAAAATCGAATACAATTATTTTAGTAAAAAACAAACAATTATTAGCTGGTGGAACTGGGCAAACAAGTAGAGTTGACGCTTTAAAACAAGCCATTGAAAAAGCCAATAGTTTTAATTTTGATTTAAAAGGAGCGGTGATGGCTAGTGATGCATTTTTCCCTTTTCCTGATTGTGTAGAAATTGCAAATAACGCAGGTATACAAAGCGTAATTCAACCTGGTGGATCAATTAAAGATCAACTAAGTATAGATTACTGTAATAACAACAATGTTTCAATGGTTTTTACAGGAACCAGACATTTTAAACATTAATTAAAATCAATGTAAAATACCCACAGATTTTTATTAGATTTGTGAGAATACATTAAAAACAAGTAAAACAACGTACTTTATATGGGATTTTTCGATTTTATGACGGAAGATATTGCAGTCGATTTAGGTACTGCCAATACACTTATAATCCACAATGGTAAAGTTGTCATCGACAATCCCTCTATTGTAGCACGTAACAGACTGACTGGCAAAATTATTGCTACCGGTCATGAAGCTAACAGAATGCAAGGAAAAACGCATGAAAACATTAAAACTATCCGTCCGTTAAAAGATGGTGTTATTGCTGATTTCCAAGCATCTGAAGAGATGATTAAAGAGTTTGTTAAGCAAATTCCGGCCATAAAAAAGAAACTTTTCCCTCCTTCATTACGAATGGTTATCTGTATTCCTTCTGGCATTACTGAAGTAGAAAAACGAGCAGTTATCGACTCTGGTCGCCATATGAATGCGAAAGAGATTTATTTAATTTATGAACCTATGGCAGCCGCAATTGGTGTTGGTGTTGATATTATGGAACCTAAGGGTAACATGATTATTGATATAGGTGGTGGTACTACTGAAATTGCAGTAATTGCATTAGCTGGTATTGTTTGTGACCAATCAGTAAAAGTTGCTGGTGATTTATTTACAAGCGATATTATGTACTATATGCGCACCCAACATAACTTGTATGTTGGTGATACAACTGCCGAAAAAATAAAAATACAAATAGGTTCTGCTACGGAAGATCTAGAAAATCCTCCAGAAGATATGATGGTACAAGGACGAGATTTACTAAGCGGTAAACCTAAACAAGTACAAGTATCGTATCGAGAAATTGCAAAAGCCCTAGATAAATCTATTTTACGTATTGAAGATGCAGTTATGGAAACCTTATCAAAAACCCCACCTGAATTAGCTGCCGATATATATAATACTGGTATTTATTTAGCTGGTGGTGGCTCAATGTTAAGAGGTTTAGATAAACGTTTATCTAGAAAAACTGA
Organism: Tenacibaculum soleae; assembly: GCF_030549005.1. NCBI lineage: Bacteria > Pseudomonadati > Bacteroidota > Flavobacteriia > Flavobacteriales > Flavobacteriaceae > Tenacibaculum > Tenacibaculum soleae. Next base: position 60,656 of record NZ_JAUOSW010000008.1, on the reverse strand, counting down.
TTTACCTGTTTATGTTGCCGAAGATCCTTTACGTGCAGTTGTAAGAGGTACCGGAATTGCATTAAAAAACCTTGAAAAATACAAATCTGTATTAATCAAATAAATTTTGAATGATTATTTATGCAACAGCTTATTTATTTCTTTCAGAGGTATAAAACCTTTTTGTTTTTTGTCTTTTTAGAAATTATTGCTGTTGCATTAATCTTTAATAACCACACCTTTCATCGAAGTAAATTCATCAGCTCAACAAATTTTATAACAGGTAGTATTTATAAAAAATCAGCTAACCTTTCTGAATACATTAATTTAAAAAGTTATAACGAAAAACTAACTGAAGAAAACACCAAACTAAAAAACAAAATAGCTTTACTTCATTCTCTTAATGATACCATAAACACGCATAAGAGCACAACTAATTCTCATCAAAAATTCTTATATATTAGTGGTAAAATAATAAACAACACTTACAATAACAACAATAATTTTATCACAATAAATAGAGGTGGTAGTCATGGAGTTTCTACTGAAATGGCAGTTATTAATAGTAATGGAATTATTGGAATTACTGATAATGTAGATAACAAATTTTCTAGAATTCAATCTATCTTAAATGCTAAAAGTAGTATTAACGCTAGTTTTAAAAACAATAATTACTACGGTACTCTTAAGTGGAATGGAAAAAATCATAATATTGTTCAACTAACAGATATACCACGTCAAGCTATTTTTAAAATAGGAGACACTGTTGTTACAGGTGGTAAATCGACTATTTTTCCCGAAGGAATACCTATTGGATTTGTTAGTAAAATACCTGAAGAGCTTTCTGCTTCAAACACTATCGACATTAAGCTATTTAATGACATGACCAACTTAAAACATATTTATATAATAACAAACCTTAATAAAGAGGAAATTAAAAGAGTAGAAAATAAGAATGAATAGAACAATTTACATCATATTTTTATTTGTATTTTTACTTTTGTTACAAGTTATTGTACTAAATAACATTCTGTTTTTAGGTTATATAAACCCCTACTTATATATTGTTTTTGTTTTTTTATACCCTTTAAACATAAATAGATTTCCATTTCTAACCCTTTCTTTTTTACTAGGTTTATGTGTAGATGCCTTTTCTGATTCAGGCGGAATGCATGCATTTTCAATTTTATTTATCGCCTATATAAGACTCTTTTTTATAAAAACTATCTTTAAAAAAAATGAAGCTGATTATTTATTATTTAACTTAAAACTAGAAACATTTGATAAAGTTTTTAATTACACTGTAATTTTAACATTGGTTCATCACTTCATTTTGTTTAGTTTCATTAATTTTAGTTTTTACTCGTTCTCAAAAGTACTTTTAACCACATTATACTCTAGTATATTCACATTAGTATTGTACTTTTTGGGAAGTTTTATTTTTAAAAAAAAACCAATCTAAAGCAAATTATTGCTTTTAAATTAGCAAAAAATCAATGAAACGAAGTTTCTTACTTGTATTTTTAATTACCCTTGTTGCTATAATTTATATTGCTCGATTATTTCAACTACAAATTATTCGTGGGGCCAACTTAAACCCTATACAAAGTTCAGCTATTAAAATTGAATACGACTATCCTGAGCGTGGACATATTTACGATAGAAATGGGGAATTATTAGTAGCAAATCAACTATCGTATGATGTAATGGTAATTCCTAAAGATGTTAAATCATTAGATACTTTAGAGTTTTGCTCTCTTTTAAAAATAACCAAAGAAAATTTTAAAAAACGTTTTAAAAAAGCAGAAAAATTTGCCCGGTGGCTACCTTCAAAGTTCTTAAAACAATTAGCCAAAGAAGATTTTGCTTACTTACAAGAAAAATTGCCAAAATACAATGGTTTTTACATTCAAAAACGTATCATTAGAGACTATCCTATTAAAGCAGGTGCGAATATTTTAGGGTTCATCGCCGAAGTAAATGAAAAGAAAGCACGAACAAGTAATTACTACGAACAAGGTGAATTAATAGGTAAGTTAGGAGTTGAAAAACAATATGAAAAAATTCTTAGAGGAATAAAAGGAAAAAAACGTTTTAAAAGAAACAACCTAAATAAAATTACCGGCTCATATAAAAACGGTAAATATGATACCCTTGCCGTAACAGGTAAAGATTTAACGCTTACTATTGATAGTGAACTTCAAAAATATGGTGAATTATTAATGAAAGGAAAAAGAGGAGGAATTGTTGCTATTGAACCAAAAACTGGTGAAATTTTAGCTCTTGTAACTGCACCATCTTATGACCCAAATTTATTGGTTGGTCGTAAACGATCTCCTAATTCAGTCAAATTATTTAACGACACCATTAATATGCCAACATTTGATCGTGGCTTGCAAGCTATGTACCCTCCTGGCTCCCCTTTTAAAATTTTAAATGGCTTGATAGGTTTACAAGAAGAAGTTATAGATGAACAATTTGGTGTTTATTGCCATCATGGTTACAAATATGGAGCGCGTAAGAATGAATTCATGGGGTGTCATTGCGGTATTACAGGAAGACCTGTTCGTTTAAAAACAGCCATAGCAAAATCTTGTAATAGTTATTTTGCAACCACCTATAAAAAAATTATTGATAAAACTGACGACCCTAAAATTGGTATGAAAAACTGGAACAAACATGTTGAAAGTTTTGGACTTGGTAATTATTTAGGGTATGATTTACCTGCAGGAAGAAAAGGAATGGTCCCTGATGCTGAATTTTATAATAAATGGTACAGAAACAGATGGAGATCTAGTTATACTATTTCAAATTCTATAGGGCAAGGAGAAATATTAACCACCCCAATGCAATTAGCTAATATGACAGCAGCCATTGCCAATAGAGGTTACTTTTACACCCCACATATTGTAAAAAAAATAGATAACAAAACAATTGTTGACTCAACATATTCAACAAAAAGAAACACAACCATAAATCCTAAACACTTTCCAATAGCAATTGAAGCTATGCATGAAGTATTTACATACGGAACTGCCAAATGGCACCAGATAGAAGGAATTGATATTTGTGGAAAAACAGGAACTGCTGAAAATAAAATTAAAATCATTGATGGAGAAAAAGTACAAGCTCAAGATCATTCGATACTAATTGCTTTTGCTCCTAAAGATAATCCGAAAATAGCTATGGCAGTTTATATCGAAAATGGTGGTTATGGATCTACAATAGCAACACCTATAACAAGTCTTATGATTGAAAAATATATTAAGGGAACAATTACTAAAAAGTATGTTGAAGAACGTATGATAAATCTAAGTCTTCAAAAAGAATATGATAAATTAATTAAAAAGAAAGATACTCTTGCGCCAGGAAAGAAATAACATTTTTGAAGGCATCGATTGGTTACTTGTTTTATTATACATACTACTTGTAGGCTTTGGATGGATGAATATTTATGCTTCTTCATCAACAGATGAAACTAGGGCTGTTTTTGATTTTTCAACTAAATACGGGAAGCAACTAATATTTATTGCCTTAACCATTCCTCTTATTATTTTAATTCTTTTTTTTAACTCAAAATTTTACGAGCAATTTGCCAGTGTTTTATATATCATTTCTCTTGTTTTATTAGCCGGTGTATTAGTTTTTGGCCGCAAAATTAATGGAGCAACATCATGGTATAACTTTGGAGGCATTAGCCTTCAGCCTTCGGAATTTGCTAAAGTATTTACCGCTTTAGCACTAGCTAAATTAATGAGTGATCGGCAATACAACTTAAAGCTAATAAAAAACCAAATAAAAACATTTGTCGTAATGTTTTTACCCGCCTTTTTTATAGCTTTACAACCAGACATGGGTTCTGTTTTAATTTATTTTGCTTTCTTTTTTGTTTTAAATAGAGAGGGTTTAAGTCTAGGTTATCTTTTATTTGGGGCTAGTTCAATAATTTTATTTATACTAACCATATATTTTGGTGCAAAATGGATACTTATTAGCTGTTTATTTATTATAACACTTACAAGTATATATGGGCTGTACAAAAACAAACGTTTTCTTCGTTTTAATGCCTTAAAAATAATTGCTTTATATCTTTTTACAAGTATTTTTATTTTTGGAATTGGTTATACTTATGATAACATACTAGAACCACATCAAAAAGACCGATTTGATATCTTATTAGGACAAACAACCGATCTTAAAAACAAAGGCTATAATACTTATCAGTCAGAACTAACAATTAGTTCAGGTGGTTTATTAGGAAAAGGGTTTTTACAAGGTGATAGAACGCAAGGGAAATTTGTACCCGAACAAGAAACAGACTACATTTACAGTACTGTTGGTGAAGAATGGGGCTTTTTAGGAAGCGCTACTGTAATTATCTTATTCACCCTACTGCTATACCGAATTATTTACTTATCTGAAAAGCAAACTAATAAATTTAGCAGGATATATGGCTACGGAATTGCCTCTATTGTATTTTTTCATTTGGTGGTAAACGTCGGAATGGTAATTGGATTACTACCAACAATCGGAATCCCCTTACCTTTTTTCAGCTATGGTGGCTCTTCTTTATGGGGATTTACTGTACTCTTATTTATCTTCATTAGATTGGATGCTCATAAAAAATATGATTGGTAAAAAACCAGTATTTTTTCTAAAACAACAAAGCTATATAAAGTAAACCCAACTGCTTTGTTTGTTTTACAACATCTTAAAAAAGCAGAGCTAAACAACTTTCTATCTCTTCTCTAGACTTTTTTAAAGCTTTAATTTATTTGTTAAAATTTTGAACAAAAAAAAACGCTTCGATAAATATCAAAGCGTTTTTTTTAACATATAATTTCTTATAAAGAAGCTACGTGTTTAGCTAATTTAGATTTTAAGTTAGCAGCCTTATTCTTATGAATAATATTGTTTTTTGCTAATTTATCTAACATTGAAACAACTGTAGAAAACATTCCTTCTGCTTCTTTTTTATCTTCAGTAGCTTTCAATCTTCTAACAGCATTACGAGTTGTTTTATGCTGATATTTATTTCTTAAACGCTTTGCGTCGTTACTTCTAATTCTTTTTATTGCTGACTTGTGATTTGCCATTATATAAATTCTTAATTGTTTATAAAAACTTTGTAGTCCGTACGGGAATCGAACCCGTGTTACCAGGATGAAAACCTGGCGTCCTAACCCCTAGACGAACGGACCAAAACAATCATTCTGATTGCGGGTGCAAATATACAATAATTTTTGATATTTGCAATAATTTTATTCTTTAATTAGTAGTTTTTTTCAAACGTTTAAATTCTTTCAAACACCAATTACAACTTGTAGTCCGTACGGGAATCGAACCCGTGTTACCAGGATGAAAACCTGGCGTCCTAACCCCTAGACGAACGGACCATAACAATCATTTTTCCTGATTGCGGGTGCAAATATAGAAACACTTTTTTAATTGAACAAAGGTTTTTTTATTTTTTTACCTATTTTTTTTTACACACTATAAAAACTTAAAAAAAAAGCCACTATAATGCTTACTTGAAATCAACTATAAATGAATATTTCTCATTAAAAAACAACTACACACACTTTAACCACTTAACTAAAAACCTCTTACTTAAGAAAAAAGTGAAATTATTTAATATTTAACTCTTTTTTACTACTACAAATTACAAACCCTGCAAAAGCAGGGTTTGTATAATCGTATTAATAGGCTTTTGCAAAGAGTACTTTTTTAGAAGAAGGTTTTCCTGTAAAAATACACTTTCCTTCCTCCTCTATAGCATCGTTAGGAATACACCTTATAGTTGCTTTGGTTAACTCTTTAATTTTATCTTCAGTTTCTATTGTTCCGTCCCAATGTGCGGAGACAAAACCTCCTTTATTTTCAATTACCTCTTTAAATTCGTCAAAAGTTGTAACTTCTGTAGTGTGCTCAGCTCTGTAATTTAAAGCTCTCTTAAATAAGTTATCTTGAATTTCTTCTAACAAATTAGCTGCAAAACTTACCACTTTGTCAATAGCTATGGTTTGTTTTTCAAAAGTATCACGACGAGCAACCTCAACTGTACCGTTTTCTAAATCACGTTTTCCTATTGCCATTCTTACTGGCACACCTTTTAGTTCATATTCTGCAAACTTAGCTCCTGGTCTAAACGTATCTCTATCATCAAATTTAACCGAAACACCCTTTTTACGTAACTCTTTAACAATTACATCAACCTTTTCAGAAATCGCATTTAATTGCTCTTCTCCTTTATATATAGGAACAATTACCACTTGAATTGGCGCTAATTTCGGAGGCAATACCAACCCAGCATCATCAGAATGCGTCATAATTAATCCACCAATCAAACGTGTTGAAACTCCCCAAGAAGTTGCCCAAACATGTTCTTTCTTTCCTTCTTTAGAAGTGTATTTAACATCAAAAGCCTTTGCAAAATTCTGACCTAAAAAGTGAGAAGTTCCTGCTTGCAGTGCTTTTCCGTCTTGCATTAATGCTTCAATAGTTAAAGTATCATCCGCTCCTGCAAATCGTTCGCTTTCAGATTTTGCTCCTTTTACTACGGGCATTGCCATAAAATTCTCAGCAAAAGTTGCATAAACTTCTTGCATTTGTTTTGCTTCTGAAATAGCTTCTGCTTTTGTTGCATGTGCGGTATGCCCTTCTTGCCATAAAAATTCAGCAGTTCTTAAAAATAAACGAGTACGCATTTCCCAACGAACAACGTTTGCCCATTGATTTATTAATAAAGGTAAATCACGATACGATTGTATCCATCCTTTATAGGTATTCCATATAATAGCTTCTGAAGTTGGCCTCACCACTAACTCTTCCTCTAACTTTGCTTCAGGATCTACGCGCAGTTTACCTTCATTATCAGGATCATTTTGTAAACGATAATGTGTTACAACAGCACATTCTTTAGCAAATCCTTCTGCATTTTTTTCTTCCGCTTCAAACAAACTTTTAGGTACAAATAACGGAAAATACGCATTTTGATGCCCAGTTTCCTTAAACATTCTATCTAATTCTGCTTGCATTTTTTCCCAAATAGCAAATCCGTAAGGTTTAATAACCATACATCCTCTTACCGCTGAGTTCTCAGCCAAATCAGCTTTTACAACTAATTCGTTGTACCATTTTGAGTAATCTTCGTCTCTTTTTGTTAAATGTTTGCTCATATTCAAAAGTTTGGCATAAATATTGTTATTTTTTATGCGTAAATTGTCTATGCAAAATTACATTAAAAAGGGTACAAGCCCAACAAAGAAATAATATTTTGCATTTCCATTTTCGAATTAGTTTTTTATAACCTAAAAATTTAAGCGATGAAGCTACATTACTCTAATACAAAGCTGTCTTTTTATATACTATCATTATTTATGGTAGCAACACTTGTTTCATGCGGAACAGTACAAACAGTTGCTGGTAGTGGTGATGGAATTTATGACGATGATAATTATGAAAGGCGAGAACAACCACAACGTAAAGTTGTTATTGCTGATGAAAATGAATATGATGACTATCAAGAAAACTACTTTACAAAAGAGGTTGAACGTTTAGGACTAATTAATGGTACCGATATTTTTACTGACATCGACAGCTATGCTTCTGAAAATAATGAATACGACACCGAAGAAGATTTTATTGAAGAAGAAACAACCTCAGGAGCTATTAGCTATAACAATAATCAACCTTGGGGATACAACGATAACACGAATGATGTTGTTATTAATATAAACACTGCGCCTCAATGGGGCTATTATAATGACTGGGATTTTTATTATGGGTATAACTACCACAGACCTTGGTGGAGATCTCGCTATAATAATTATTACTGGGGACACCATAATTACTGGAATCCTTACAACAGGCATTATTACAATACTGGATTTTATATAGGAATGGGTGGTTTTTACAACTCATATTATCACAGACCATATTACCGAAACAACTACAATCGCTACTACAGGCCTTATAGAGGTAGTAATTACTATAGGGGTACCCGAAGAACCGCTTATAGAAATAATCGTACTTCATCAAGAAGAACATATAGTAACAATAATAGAAAAGCTTCTTCATCAAGAAGATCTTCAGATTCATACAGACGAGGAAACAACAGTAGTGTTCGTTCCTCTAGAAGTACACGATCATCAAGAACTACAAGAGGCACCCGATCTACAAGAAACACGAATAACAGGTACACAAGAGGATACAACCCTAACGGAAACAGGAACACAAGAAGTAGTGGAAAAACTAATAGAAGTAACCGTAGCAGTACTACAAAAAACTACCGAACTCCTAAAAGTTCATCCTCAAAATCATCTAAAAGAAGTAATCGTTCAAAAAATTATTCAACACCCAGCAGGAGTTCTCGTAGCCATTCAGCTTCATCAAGAAATAGTAGCAGCAACAGAAGTTCTTCAAGTAACCGAAGCTCTAGAAGTAGTAGCTCAAGAAGCAGTAGACGATAACCTAAACAAACTTTCGAATAAGTTTTTAAATTAATTAACAAAAAAATGAAACAACTTTTAACTTTCGCGATATTGTTCGCTAGTACATATACAGCCTTTTCTCAATCTCTAAACTATACAGATTTAGGTATTTTATTTTCTCAAAATGAAAACTACGGAACCGCTCGTTTTGAAGCAATGGGAGGCGCGTTTGGAGCCTTAGGTGGTGATGTATCTGCTACACTTATCAATCCTGCAGGTGGAGTTGTTTCAAAAAACAACCTATTTTCTATTACTGTTGGCAACCGTAATACAGACCAAAATGTTAACTATTATGGTGATAATTTTAAAAATCAAGATGACTTTTTTAATCTAACCCAAGCAGGAGCAATCCTTTCATTTGATTCAGACTTTAGCTCAGATTGGAATCGTTTTGCGGTGAGTATTAATTATAGTATTAAAAAAGATTTTAACGGAGCATACGCCTTAAGCAATGGAGATTACCTAAAGTATTACGAACATGAAAATGATACAGACACAAACAAAACACAGTTTTTAAACTCTATTAATCATGAATTTAACAACTCTTTTGAAGGAGAAACAGCTACTTATAACTTAGGATTTTCAGCTGTACATCAAAACAAACTTTATGTAGGTGGTTCTTTAAATTTTCATGACATTAATTTTACACAAACTACACATTTAAAGGAAACAAATGAAGATAATAACGGAAACGCTTTAAACTCATATAACTTAACCAATACTCAAATGCAAGGAAATGGGTTTTCACTTAGTTTAGGTTTCATTTATAAACTTAACAATAACTTACGTTTTGGGTTAACCTATGAAACACCTACCTGGTACGAAGAGGTTATTGAGCAATACTATGACAGATTATCAATGAATGAAATTAACAATTTAAACCTTGGTTCTTTTTATGATATTATTGATGATGGCCCTAATAGTTTTCGTTTTAAAACACCAGGTAGAATAACCGCAAGTGGTGCTTTTATTTTCGGAAAAAAAGGTTTATTAAGTGTAGATTACACTTATAAAGATTTTAAAAATATTAAATACAGAGAAAGTGACCCTACACTTGTAGACGCAAATCAAAGTTTTTCGAACACCTTAAGAAGCACACATGCTTTAAATATTGGTACAGAATGGCGTTTTGACAGAATGAGTGTTAGAGGAGGATATCACTATGAGAAAAATCCTAACTTACCAAATGCTTTTGGAGGAAGCACAAATAAAGATAACTTAAGAGGTTTTACACTAGGATTAGGATATAATTTAGGAAACACCAAATTTGATTTATCATATCGAAAATCTGAAAGTATGGATTTTTACACCTTAAATAACCCTGGCGATATTAAGATAGATAACAATACCTCTAGAGTTTCTGCAACAATTACATTCAATTTATAATCGTAACAGAAACAAACGTTATAAAAAAATCCTGCATTTGCGGGATTTTTTATGTACACATATCTCACTTTTTTACCGTAATTTTGCAGTTCATTTTACAACCTATGAGTACAATTAAAATAACCCTACAAGAAACCAATAACGAAACCATTCTTAAATTTGTGAGCAACACTATTTTAATAAATGGAGGTAGTTATGAATTTAATAATATAGACGAGGCTAAAAACTCACCTTTAGCACAACAACTTTTTTACCTTCCTTTTGTAAAAAAAATATTAATTACAGCAAATTTTGTTGCAATTCAACGTTACGACATTGTGCAATGGGAAGATGTTGAAGAAGAAGTTAGAGCGCAAATAGAAAACTATTTACAAGAAGGTAATACTCTTGTAAAAGAAGAAACTGTTAAAAAAGATGCTGTTGAAGTATATGCTGAAGTTACACCAAATCCGGCAGTAATGAAATTTGGTACAAACAAAGCACTTACACAAACCGATGTTGAGTTTAAAAACATTGAGGAAGCAAGCAAATCATCTCCTTTAGCAAAAGAATTATTCAGTTTTTCATTTGTAAAAGAAATTTTCATTTCTGAAAACTATGTATCGATTACCAAATATGACATGATAGAATGGAATGAAGTACACCAAGAAGTACGCACATTTATTAGAAACTATATTCAAGAAGGTAAAACGATTATACAGGAATTACCAAAACAACAAACAAAACAAAATGTTGAAATTCCGAAAGAAGATTTAACAGACACAGAAGCTAAAATAGTTGACATTTTAGATGAATACATTAAACCAGCCGTAGCTTCGGATGGAGGAAACATCGCTTTTCAATCATACGATCAAGAAACTAAAAGAGTTAGCGTAATATTACAAGGAGCTTGTAGTGGCTGTCCTTCATCAACGGTAACTTTAAAAAATGGTATTGAAACGATGTTAAAAGACATGTTACCAAATCAAATTAATGAAGTAGTTGCTATTAACGGATAATTTTAAAATTACATGTCAAAAACTATCAAGCCATACAAGGATTCTGAATTAGGAAAAAAAGAACAAGTAGCCAAAATGTTCGATAATATTTCTGAAGATTACGACGGATTAAACCGTGTTATCTCATTAGGAATTGATGTTAGTTGGCGAAAAAAAGTAGTGAAATTAGTTGGCGAAAATAACCCGCAACAAATTTTAGACATCGCTACCGGAACTGGTGATTTAGCTTTAATGATGGCTAAATTAAATCCTCAAAAAATTGTTGGATTAGACATTTCAGCTGGAATGCTAGAGGTAGGAAAACAAAAAATTTCAAAAGTAAATTTATCTGATAAAATTGAAATGATTGTTGGTGATAGTGAAAATATTCCTTTTAATGACAATACCTTTGATGCAATTACTGTTTCTTTTGGGGTTCGTAATTTTGAAAACCTAGACAAAGGGTTAACAGAAATATTACGCGTTTTAAAACCCGGAGGTAAATTTGTGGTATTAGAAACTTCAAACCCTACAAAATTTCCTTTTAAACAAGGGTATAAATTTTACACTAATTTTATCTTACCGATTATTGGTAAAATATTTTCAAAAGACAAAGTTGCATACTCTTATTTATCAGAAAGTGCAAATTCTTTTCCTTTTGGTGAAGCCTTTAACAATATTTTACAAAAAAATGGGTTTAAGAGTGCAACGAATTTACCTGTAACTTTTGGAGTTGCATCAATTTACACCGCATTAAAATAATATGTTAAAAAAACTGTTACTTTTCGGATTTTTCGGATTTTTCACAATCAGCTTTCAAGCACAAAGAGAAAAAATATTAAACCTACCAAGTTTTGATAAACCAATATTTCATTACGGATTTTATTTAGGCTTAAATAATAACGGTTATAAAATAGCATACAAACCAAGTGCTTTTAATGATGCCGAAATAGATGTATCGTCATCAATAGGTTTCAATGTTGGTTTAATTGCTGATTTAAAACTACACGAGAATCTTAATTTACGTTTTGAACCTGGATTAATATCTAACACTAAAACTTTAACGTTTAAACATATTGCTGGTGCTGATAATGTAAAAACAAGAGAAGTAGGTGCCACATACTTACACCTACCTTTTATCTTAAAATTAAGCACTAATAGAATGAACAACTTAAGACCTTATGTATTAGGAGGAATATCATACGATTATAATTTTTCTAGTAATGAAGGCAACAGTAATGATAATTTTGCAGGTCAGTTTAGAACCACTTCTAGTAACTTTATGTACGAGGTTGGTATTGGTGTTGATTTTTACTTGAGTTATTTTAAGTTCTCACCTTCTATTAGAGGCATCTTTGCAATTAATAATGAAACAGTATATGACAATAAGTCTTCAAGTCAATGGACAGATCCTATTGACTTTTTAGGTACAAGAGGTGTTTTTCTTCACTTATCTTTCGAATAATAAAAAAAGCTACTTAAAACAGTAGCTTTTTTTATTATTCTATAACTACAACTGCACGTTTACAACTAAAAATAACTTCCGTTTCCGAAAGTCATTTATAATAATCTAAATAAAACAGAGTCCTCCAAATCTACCCTTCTTTAGTTAGAGAAATATTTTATTAGTATAAATCACGAATTGTAGTAAAAAAAATGACCATCTTTCGATGGTCATAAAGTAAAGAATACGTCTTTACTTATAAGATAGAAGTCCCCCGAAATCTATCATTTTTATAATTCTTTTTATCAATTACTGACAAATATAAAATAAAAAGTTTAAACTCTTTAATTTTCAATAACTATTTTACTGTCTACCACGTCTTTAATTGGCAACACTATCTTTCCATCAGCAGTGGTAATTACCATACAAATATTATCTACTGCTGTAACAACGCCTTTAATATCTCCTATAGTAACTTTTTTACCAATACTTACATTTTTTCTTGAATAGTATCCATAAAGCAATCTTGCTACAACTTCTTTTGCTCCTAAACCAAAGGCTAATGTGAAGGCTAAGAGCACAGATCCTATCAATAACGTTAAATTACTTTTTATTACTGATGTATCAACTCCTGCTTGATCTAACGCTGTTATTGACAAAAAAACTACAATTAAATAAAAAGCGATATTACCTACTAAATTTCCTCCTGAAATTTCCATAGACTTAAATAATGTTTGAATAGCTTTCTTTACCATGGTGCCTAAATAAGCTCCAGCTACAAAAATTCCTAATGCAGTTAATAATTTAGGTAAATAAGCAAAAAAACTTCTTATTCCTTCAGAAACAACTACAAGTCCAAATATATTTGAACCTGCCATTACAAATGTTAAAATTAAAAACCATTTCAAAACAGCTAATATTGCTGTTGTTAAAACAATATTTATTGTTGAGTTACCAAAAATTTCTGTTTTACTTAGCTTTTTAGACCATTCATCAATCTTTGTTTTACTTAAAGCTTTTTTAACTATAAATAAAAAAAACTTTATAATTAACCAAGCTAAAATTACAAAACCAATAAATCCAAAAACTGTTGGCAGTGAATCTATTATATCTTGAAAAATATTTTTAAAAGGTTTTAAAATATCTATTTGTAGTGCATTCATAATTACTATGATTGGTATTAATTTTATTAGTTATTCTGTCTCTTTTGATTTTTCTTTAATCGCACCACCACCTAATAAATCAGCAATTGTATTTGGGTATTTTACCACAAATAAATCAGCCATATCTATCGATAGCTTTATCATTGCCACATCGCCAAGCACTTTGCCTTTTAGTGCCTCGGGCAATTCTTCATTATGTAATATTTTCTTAAATGGATTTTCCATAATTATTACAGTGCGTTATATGCCTTTATAACTTTTTCTTTTGCTCTTTTTAAACGCATTTTTACTGCGCTATCTCCTAACTCTAGTGCTGCTGATATTTCTTTAATACTCATATCATCTTGATATTTCATTAATAAAATCATCTTTTCAGAAACAGCTATTTTTTCAAGAGCTTTTGCTAGTTTATCAGCCTTAAGTTCAAACAATGCAGCATCATTTATCTCATCCTCATTACTATCTTCTTTTATCTGATCGGTTACAACAGTTACTTTTTCTTTTTTCTTCTCTTTATTTCTTTGCACGTAATTTACGCAGAAATTATAGGTAAAAGAATACAACCAGGTAGAAAACTTAGACTTCCCTTTAAAAGTTCTTAATTTTACGAATAAACGAATAAACACATCATGCGTTAAATCTTGTGCTTCTTCTTTATTTTTAGAAAAACCATAACATTTATTATAAACAACACCCGCATACCGATCATACAAAACAGCAAATAAATGAGTATCATTTTTTTCTACTATTTTACTAACCAGTTCTTCGTCGCTTAGTTTTGTATTGTCAGGGCTTTTCAATAGCTAAGTTTGGTTTGTAATTAAATTTGACACTTATTTTCATTAATTGTCACTTATTTTTATGCACGAAAGTACAAAATTAACATTTCTTTAACGAGATAAAAATAAAAGTAAAAAAATTATCTTTTTTTGTAACAAAAAAACAACATCATACGTATAAGTTAATGTAGACCGATTGATAAATTAAAATATTACTTAATTCGATGAGACAACTTAAAATTACCAAGCAGGTTACTAACAGAGAAACTGCTTCTTTAGACAAATATTTACAAGAAATAGGAAAAGTAGATTTAATTACTGCCGATGAAGAAGTAGAATTAGCACAAAGAATTAAAGCTGGTGACCAAAGAGCCTTAGAAAAATTAACTAAAGCCAATTTACGTTTCGTTGTCTCGGTAGCAAAGCAATATCAAAACCAAGGATTAACATTACCAGATTTAATTAACGAAGGTAATTTAGGTTTAATTAAAGCAGCAAAACGTTTTGATGAAACTCGTGGATTTAAATTTATCTCATACGCTGTATGGTGGATTCGTCAATCTATCTTACAAGCATTGGCAGAGCAATCACGTATTGTACGTTTACCTTTAAATAAGATTGGTTCTATCAACAAGATAAATAAAATGTATGCTTTCTTAGAGCAAGAAAATGAAAGACCTCCAAGTCCTGAAGAAATTGCTAAGAAATTAGACATGACTGTAAATGACGTAAAAGAGTCAATGAAAAACTCTGGTCGTCACGTATCAATGGATGCGCCTTTAATTGAAGGTGAAGATTCTAACTTATACGATGTATTAAACTCAGGAGAATCTCCAAATCCAGATAAAACATTATTACACGAATCTTTACGTATCGAAATTAACCGTGCACTAGAAACTTTAACACCTCGTGAAGCGGATGTTGTAAAATTATACTTCGGTTTAGGAGAGCACCAACCAATGACTTTAGAAGAAATCGGTGAAACGTTCGATTTAACTCGAGAGCGTGTACGTCAAATTAAAGAAAAAGCAATCAGAAGATTAAAGCACACTTCTAGATCTAAAATATTAATGACTTACTTAGGCTAGAAGTCGCAGACCCCTTTTGTCATCTTACTGATGTTACAAAACACACATATATAAACTCTCGAATTAATTTTTCGAGAGTTTTTTTATTTGAAGCCTTTTCCTGCTTTCACTACTCGCTTTTTTTTCATCCTTCAAAAAAGAGCTCACACAAACCGTTCTATCAGGGCTAAGCATATTTATGTATTTTATTACTTTACCATAGTTTCTTGCAAAGACGAATTAAGTATCTTTGCACAAATAACAACACAACAACAAACTAATGAGTAATTTAATTGCACCATCAATTTTAGCAGCAGATTTTGCTAACTTACAACAAGACATTGAAATGGTAAACAATAGTGATGCCGATTGGTTTCATATTGATATTATGGACGGTGTTTTTGTACCCAACATATCTTTTGGAATGCCTGTTTTAAAAGCAATTTCAAAACACGCCAACAAAACAATCGATGTACATTTAATGATTGTTGATCCTGACAGATATATTAAAACCTTTGCCGACTTAGGCGCAGACATTTTAACGGTACATTACGAAGCTTGTACACATTTACACAGAACAATACAAGCAATAAAAGCTGCAGGCATGAAAGCTGGAGTTGCCTTAAATCCGCATACACCAATTGCTGTTTTAGAAGATGTAATTGCTGATTTAGATTTGGTGTGTATCATGAGTGTAAACCCAGGTTTTGGTGGGCAATCATTCATTGAAAACACCTACAAAAAAGTAAGTCAATTAAAACATTTAATAGAATTTTCAAATTCTGATTGTCAAATAGAAATTGACGGTGGTGTTACCGACCAAAATGCCAATCAACTTATTGAAGCTGGTGCTGATGTACTTGTTGCCGGTAGTTATGTATTTAAAAGTGATAATCCAACAGAAACAATTAAAAATTTAAAAGAATTGGTTAATTAAAAATAAAGAAAAGAGGAGGTTTAAAAAACCTCCTCTTTTTAGTTTAAAATTGTTCTAATAAATAATTAATTAAATCGGTTGTAGTAACAATACCTACCAACTCATTATTATCAACAACAGGTAACGCATGAAATTCTTTTTTAGATAAAATTTCAGCAACCTCTTTTATTGTTGATGATGAATTTACTGTCACTAATGTTTTTACCATTACCTGATCAATAGTAAACATATTATAAACCACTGTATCTACATCTTTTTCATCTTCATCAGCAGCATCCGCAAAACTAATTCTTAATAAGTCAGTATAACTTAACATTCCCTTTATTTCAGAACCACTTACAACAGGAATATGCCTTATCTTTTCTTTCTTAAATAACTTTTCTGCAAGCATTAAATCATCACTACTACTTAATGTTATTACGTTTTTACTCATAATTACTGATACTGGTGTTCTTTTTTTCATCTTATTTTCAATTTATTGTTAATTACTACAACAAATTTCAGAAATAAAATCAATCAAAAATCTGATAAAAATCAGCAATATCTATTTTTGATTTTCGTAAATTATGCTTTCTAAATACTTATAAAATTGATTACTAAACTACAACAACATTATGGCTATTTATTTGAAGAAAACCTACTCCAAGAAATAGCAAACGTATCCATCTATAAAAAGTTTAAAGAAGATGATATTATTATTGATGTCAATAGTTACATGGTAGCTATACCATTAATAATTAGCGGAGCTATTAAAATTTTACGAGAAGACAAAGATGGCGATGAATTAGTGTTATATTATATCGAAAAAGGGGATACTTGCGCCATGACACTATCATGCTGTATGGGAGAAACTAAAAGTAAAATTAAAGCAGTTGCTGAAACAGATATTACACTTTTAATGATTCCTAAAAACAAAATGTCTGAGTGGTTAAGTAAGTATAAAAGTTGGCAAGAATACATTTTAGCCAGCTACCATTCTAGACTTAACGAATTTATAGATGCTGTAGATTCTATTGCCTTTTTAAACATGAATGATCGTTTGTTAAAGTATTTAAAAGACAAAGCCATGGTTATAGGTAATGATGTTTTAAATGTTACTCATTTACAAATCGCAAATGACTTACACACTTCTAGAGTTGTTATTTCAAGGTTACTAAAGGCACTAGAAAAACAATCAAAAATTGAACTACGTAGAAATCAAATAAAAATATTAGAACTATAACTTAAATATTATTAATTATATAAAAAGCATAAAAAAAGCAATAGATTGTACTTTCTATTGCTTTTTTTATGTGCTTAATTTTGTGACCGCGAAGGGATTCGAACCCCCAACCCTCAGAGCCGAAATCTGATATTCTATCCAGTTGAACTACGCAGCCATTATAATTTACATCAAATTCTTTTTAACTAGGGTAGAGATCGTTTTACCATCAGCTTGCCCTGCTAATTGTTTTGAAACAATTCCCATTACTTTACCCATATCTTTCATTCCTTCAGCACCAACTTTTACTATAACCTCGTTTACTACTTTTTCAATTTCAACTTCAGATAATGATTCTGGTAAAAATTGCTCTAGGACAGTTGCTTCTGCTAATTCTGGAGCTGCTAAATCCTCTCTTCCTTGTTCAGAAAAAACAGCAGCGCTGTCCTTACGTTGTTTTACTTGTTTTTGAATAATTTTTAGTTCTTCAGCTTCAGATATCTCACCTGCCCCAGTTTCAGTATTCGCTAACATAAAGGCCGATTTCAATGCTCTTAATGCAGTTAAAGCTACGGTATCTTTCGATTTCATAGCTTCTTTCATTTTATTCATTACTTCTTTTTGCAAACTCATAATAGTTTTTTAGGATTAAAAAATTCCCGATTTACGGGAATTTAAAATATTTTATTTTATTCCATTAATCTACATTATCATGTAAAAACGAATTATTTGAACGCAAAAAATCGTTATTATCAGTATTTAACGCGGTATCTGACTTACTAATATTTGCTCCTGCATTAATATCAACCCCCTGTCTTTTATAAGCTGGTTGACGCTCAATTTCATCGATATTTTTATTTACCTGATCGCTAAACTTATGATTAAACCCTTTCATATTTTCACGTCTTTCTTGCGCTCTTTTTCTTAACTCAGAAATAGTAATATCTAACGGTGAAACTTCTTCACTTGTTGTTTCAATATTATTAATTTCTTCTTGAGTTTTAGTTTTTACCTCAAACTGCAACTCTTCTTCAATTTGTTCTTTTACAATTGGTGTAGAGCTTTTACCAATAGTTGGCTGTACATTAAAATCATCTAAAACATATCGCTTTTCTATTTGGTGTGCTTGTGGTTTTATTTCTTCGGCAATAACATTAATATTTTTTATGACATTTGTTATTGGAGGTTCAGGCTTTACTTCTTCATAAGAATTTACCGGTAAGTCAAATAATAAATCTTGTTGAAGCGGTTGTTGTTTCTCCTCTTTTTTAACATTATTCTGCTTAACAGCATTTGTGATAATAAAATCATCTTCAGAAATTGTTTCAATAGCAATTTCATCATATGTTACATCAATATTTTTTATTGCTGCGGTTGTTGGAGTTAAATTAAAGTTTGATTTTATAACTTCTTCCTCCTCCTCTAAAACATGAACAATTTTTGATGGTGTTTTTGTTGTAAGTGGTTGGTTTATTGCTGGTGCAGCCTGCACTTTTTGCTCACCAAAATCATAGGTTGCTTTTTGCTCATCTTCTAAGGTATGAACAATTTTTTTTACTTCCGTATTGGTTATTGTTCCTTGCTGATCGGCCGTAAAACCTGTGGCTACAATAGTTACAACGATACCATCCTCTAAAGATTCATCTTCACCAACCCCCATGATAATATTTGCATCATAACCTGCTTCATCTTGAATATAGTCATTGATCTCTCCTATTTCATCTAAAGTAACTTCATTTGTACCAGAAACTATTAATAACAATACATTTTTAGCGCCAGTAATTTTATTATCATTTAACAATGGAGAATCTAATGCTTTTATAATTGCATTTTTAGCGCGATTATCTCCAGTTTCTTTAGCTGATCCCATAATAGCAGTTCCACTATTAGAAAGTACAGTTTTTGCATCGTGTAAATCGATGTTTTGTTTATAGTGATGCGTTATTACTTCTGCAATACCTTTAGCTGCGGTAGCTAAAACTTCATCTGCCTTAGAAAAACCTGCTTTGAAACCTAAATTTCCGTAAACCTCTCTAAGTTTATTATTATTAATAATAATAAGTGAATCTACATTTTTACGTAATTCGTCTATTCCTTTTTGAGCTTGTTGAGAGCGTCTTTTTCCTTCAAATTGAAATGGCATTGTAACGATACCTACCGTTAAAATATCCATGTCTTTTGCTATTTTGGCAATAATAGGTGCCGCACCAGTACCTGTACCACCCCCCATACCTGCGGTAATAAATACCATTTTAGTATGCGTGCTTAGCATTTGTTGAATTTCTTGAATACTTTCGGCTGCTGCTTGCGCACCAACATCCGGATTTGCACCAGCTCCTAACCCCGATGTTAAATGGGCTCCTAACTGAATTTTATTGGGAATGGGACTACTCTCTAACGCTTGCGCATCGGTATTACAAATTACGAAATCGACCCCATGAATTTGTTTATTATACATGTGGTCTACCGCATTACTTCCTCCCCCACCAACTCCAATCACTTTAATAGCATTTGATTGTGTTTTTGGCATGTCGAATGAAATGTTATTGAATTCTGTGCTCATAATAACTTTTCTTTTTTAATTTTTTATTCACTTTACTCTCCTTTCTCAGGGGACAAAAAAGGATTAATTTTATTTAATATTCTTTATTCTGCGTTGTCTAAAAATTCTTTAAACTTTTCAGTAAACTTATCAAAGAAAGATTTCGATTTAACTTTTCTTTCCTTTATATTTTCTTCAATTTTTGGCGCATTAGCTTCTTCTTCATCGGCTATTTTTTCCTCAATTTCTTGTTGCTGCTCCAAAACATCATCTTCTATTTCACATACATCTTTTTCTAAACCTTCCATTAATAAACCAACAGCGGTTGCGTATGAAGGACTTGATAAAACATCATCTGAATCACCTGCTAAATGCTCATTAGGGTAACCTATACGCACATCCATACCTGTAATATATTCTACTAACTGACGTAAATGTTTTAATTCAGAGCCACCTCCGGTTAATACAATTCCGGCAATTAGTTTTCCTTTTTGAGTTTCATGTCCGTAATTTTTTATTTCTAAATATACATGCTCTATAATTTCTTGTACTCTAGCATGAATTATTTTTGATAAATTTTTAAGCGTAATTTCTTTAGGCTCTCTTCCTCTTAAACCAGGTATTGAAACTATTTCTGTTTCTTTATTTTCTCCTGGCCATGCTGATCCAAATTTCACCTTTAATAATTCGGCCTGTTTTTCAATTATTGAACAACCTTCTTTTATATCGTCAGTAATTACATTTCCGCCAAAGGGAATTACGGCTGTATGACGAATAATACCATCTTTAAAAATTGCTAAATCAGTAGTACCTCCACCAATATCAATCAAAGCAACTCCTGCTTCTTTTTCTTCTTGACTTAAAACTGCTGATGATGATGCTAATGGTTCTAATGTGATGTGTGATAAATTTAAACCTGCACTTTTTACGCACCTACCAATATTTCTGATAGAAGAAACTTGCCCAACAACTACATGAAAATTAGCCTCTAATCGACCGCCGTACATTCCGATAGGTTCTTTAATATCTGACTGACTATCTACTTTAAAATCTTGCGGTAATACATGAATAATTTCCTCCCCTGGTAACATTACCAATTTGTGTACCTGCCCTACTAAACTTTCAATATCACTTTCATCAATTACTTCGTCTGACTTTGTACGGGTTATATAATCACTATGGTGTAAGCTTCTTATATGTTGCCCAGCAATACCTACAACAACACTCTCTATTGTTAACCCAGAAACACTTTGAGCTTCATCAACTGCTTGCTGTATCGACTGGATTGTTTGTGTAATATTACTTACCACTCCTCGTTTTACACCTAAACTTTTAGCTTTACCAATACCCAAAACTTCTAATTTGCCGTACTCATTTTTACGACCAATCATGGCAACAATTTTGGTAGTACCAATATCTAAACCAACTGAAATTTTATTATTCTCCATCTTGCTTTTGTTTTGTGCACACAACTTGGTTGTGGTATTTTACATTTATTGTCTTATAATTTTTAATTGTTTTATCAATCAATGCTTTGTTGTAAAAAGCTATTAACTTTTTAAATTTTACATTTACGTTTTTAAGTTTTCCGAAAATTATTTTATAATCTCCACTTCGAACCGTAAACACATATTCGTTTAAAGCATTTTTTTGGATTGCAATAATTTCTTTTTTTAAAAAATCATACGTTCCAATTATTTTTATTAGCCCTATTAATGCTGTTACATCACTGTTGTCATTTATACCAGAAACCAAAGGTACTCTTGCTGAAAAATTTTCTGACAATGGCATCTTAACACCGTACTTATCAACATAATAAGAATCTCCTTTATTAACAACACGAGCTATTGGGCTACGCTGTTTTATTAGTGTTTTTAAGACGCCATTAATTGTTAAAAAAACAGCTGCTTTTTCAACATAAGGACTTGCAGAAACATTCGCTTCTAAAAGGTGTAAATCTACCACTCTTTTTGGTTGGTTTTTAACAAATTTTTTATTTTGTATTAACAATTTATCAACCATACTGTGTGTCAAAAAGTTATTATCACCTGCAGCAAACTCTACCACTGTTTTTTTCACTTTTTTCACCTCGTTTTTACCCTTTGTAAACCCGTATAAAAAGCCTAAAAACACCAACAGTAACAGAAAAGATAAATATGTTGTTATTGTTTTCATATTTAATTTGCGTATTTTTTTTCCAGTTTGCTTTTTACTTCATCAACCAACAAACCAATATCGCCCGCACCTAACATTGTAATAATTTTTGCATCCGATTTTAGCACTTCTTCACCCAGCTTATCTTTAACCACCAACTTTTTATTATTAATCGTTAATTTATTTAATAACCAAGAAGAAGTAACTCCTGTAATAGGTAACTCTCTTGCTGGGTAAATATCTAACAACAGTACTTCATCGAATTTAGAAAGTGCTACTGCAAAATCATTTATAAAATCTTTTGTTCTACTATACAAGTGTGGTTGAAAAACCGCT
The DNA here is from genome assembly GCF_030549005.1 of Tenacibaculum soleae. Taxonomy (NCBI): domain Bacteria; kingdom Pseudomonadati; phylum Bacteroidota; class Flavobacteriia; order Flavobacteriales; family Flavobacteriaceae; genus Tenacibaculum; species Tenacibaculum soleae. The sequence goes on along the minus strand of NZ_JAUOSW010000008.1, from coordinate 38,199 downwards.
AACACCTTTTCATTCGGATACATTTCACGCACTGAATGCTCTACTGCGTTTATTTCTGTTGGATGATGCGCATAATCATCAATTAACACAATGTCTTCTCTTTTTATCTTATACGAAAACCTGCGCTGAACCCCTTTAAATGTTTTTAATTGCTCTTTTATTTTTATCAATGACAATCCATAAACATCTGCCATAGCTATTGCTGCCAAAGCATTCATCATATTGTGTTTCCCTGGCAAATGAAATTCAATATTTTTTATTACTGATGTTGGTGTTTGTACATCAAAAACATATTTACCTGTGCCTACTCTTACATTAAAGGCCTTATAATCTGCTGATTCATTTACCGCATACGTCAATCCTTTTAAAGGCAAACCTTTAGCAATAATTAAAGTATCAGAAACTTTATTTGCAAAATCTCTGAATGATTGCTGTAACATTTCATTTTCACCATAAATATCTAAATGATCTGCATCCATTGATGTAACACAGGCAATATTTGGCGATAATTTTAAAAACGATCTATCAAACTCATCTGCTTCAACCACTGATATTTTGTCCTCTCCTAAAATTAGGTTAGAATTATAATTTTCTGCAAATCCTCCTAAAAAAGAAGTTGCTTTTTCAGGCTGCATTATATGTCCTAAAATTGAAGACGTTGTTGTTTTACCATGTGTACCTGCAACGGCTAAACAAAAGGTGTTTTTAGTGATTTCTCCTAAAATCTCCGCTCTTTTTAAAACTTCAAATCCGTTATTTTTAAAGTAATTTAACTCTTGATGTTCTTTCGGAACTGCTGGTGTATAAACAACCAACGTACTTTCCTTATCTAAACAAGGTAATGCTATATTTTTAACAGCATCATCGAAATGAATTTTAACCCCAATACGCTCTAATTTTTGAGTAATCGGACTCGGTGTTTTGTCATAACCAAACACTTGTTTTCCATTTACTGAAAAATAACGGGCTATAGCGCTCATTCCTATTCCTCCAATACCTATAAAATAAACGTTATGTATCGCTTTTAAATTCACTAAATAATTAATTTTTCTACCTCGTTAACTATATCAATCGTTGCATTAGGCAATGCTAATGCTTTAATATTTTTACTTAAACTCTGTTGCTTTTCTTGGTCATTTAACAACGCTTCTAGTATCGATGAAAAAGTAGTTAATTTACTTTCTTTTATCAAGATTGCACCACCTTTATCTGCAATTGACTTTGCATTTTTTGTTTGATGATCCTCAGCAACGTTAGGCGACGGAATAAAAATAGTTGGTTTACCTACTATACATAGTTCAGAAACCGAACTTGCACCAGCTCTTGAAATTATAAAATCTGCTGAAGCATATGCTAAATCCATACTATTTAAAAATTGATGCACTTGCACATTTTCTAATTCATTATATTTTTTATAATCTTCAAAATACAACTTACCGCACTGCCATATCAACTGAACATTTTGCTCTTTAAAAAATGTTAAATTTGACTCTATTAATTGATTTATTTTTCTTGCCCCTAAACTTCCTCCTAAAACTAAAATTGTTTTCTTAGCTGTATCTAAACCAAAAGCCTTTTGCCCTTCTTCAACTTTCGTATCAATACTAAGTAAATCTTGTCTAACAGGGTTTCCCGTTTTTATAATTTTCTCATTCGAAAAAAACCTTTCTAAACCATCATAAGCAACACATACTTTTATTGCTTTTTTACTCAACAATTTATTTGTTATTCCTGGAAATGAATTTTGCTCTTGCACCAAAGTCGGAACTCCCTTACTTCCCGCAACCATTAATGTTGGACCACTTGCAAAACCACCTGTACCGATTGCTACATCAGGTTTAAATTTTCTAATAATTTTGTACGCTTTCCATAAACTATTTAATAATTTTATTGGAAAAAGTAAATTTTCAACAGTTAATTTTCGTTGAATTCCTGAAATCCATAATCCTTTAATTGCATATCCCGCTTGCGGAACTTTTTCCATTTCCATTTTATCTTCTGCGCCTACAAACAAAATATTAGCCGCTGGATAACGAGATTTTATTTCGTTTGCAATTGCTATTGCTGGATAGATATGCCCTCCAGTTCCACCACCGCTTATTATAACATTAATCGATTGTTTCATGTAAAATATCTAAAGGATTATCATCTAAAATTGTTTCTTCTGTTTCATTTTTTGACGCACTTACACTTAGTATCATTCCCAGCGCAAAACATGTCATCCAAATAGAAGTACCTCCACTACTGATTAACGGCAATGTTTGTCCCGTTACCGGTAATATATTTACAGCTACCGCCATGTTAATCATCGCTTGAAAAACAATTGGTATTCCTACCCCCAACACCATTAATGTACCGAAAATAGTAGTTGCTTTTTTTGCTGTAATTAAAATTCTGAAAAGCAACATAAAATAAATAAACACTACAATTACTGCACCTACTAACCCATATTCTTCAATAATAATTGCATATATAAAATCGGAAGAGGATTGTGGTAAAAAGTTCTTTTGCACACTTTTACCTGGCCCTTTACCTACTAATCCGCCAGTAGCAATTGCTATTTTAGCTTTTTCTACTTGATAATTTTCTTTTCCATCAGATTTTGAAAACCCTTCAATCCTACTTTGCCATGTACTTACACGATTGGGCATTGCATCAGGAAATGCTTTTGCTACCAGAATAAAAAACAACAAAGAAAAAAGCCCCATTGCTAAAATATACCCTATATATTTTAATGGATACCCCCCAATAAAGGTTAATAATAAAATCATTGAAAAAATAATAGCGGTCGTTGAAAAGTTTGCTGGCAAGACTAAAACCAATACAAAAGCTATTGGCAACCATAGTTGATACAAACTTTCTTTAAAAGTTATTATTTTTTCTTTGTTTTGCGCCAGATACCTTGATACATATACCATTAACACTAATCCTGCCAAAGTAGAGGTTTGAAAACCAATACCTACAAACGGTATATGAATCCACCTACTTGCATTGGCACCACCAATAGTGGTTCCTTGCGACAATGTGAATATCAACAATAACACAACAACAGGTAACATTAAAGCAGAGCCTCCACTAAAATAGCGGTACGGAATTTTATGCACACCATAAATTACTGCAAAACCAGTAATTAGCAATACAATATGCTTTACCAAATGCCCAAATGTAGAACCGTTACCAACCACATAAACTAGGTTGGTACTTGCACTATATATTGGCATAAATGAGAAAATTGCTAACACTGCTGCAATTGCCCAAATAGCTCTATCTCCTTTAATATGTTGAAAGATGGTTTTCATCATCAATCAGAATGGTTTTATAAATTTTTAATAGCTTCTTTAAACTTCCTACCTCTATCTTCATAACTTTCAAATAGATCAAAACTAGCGCATGCTGGCGACAACAAAACAACATCTCCTTTAGCTGCTATTTTATTAGCCACCTTAACAGCTTCTTCAGCTCCTGCAGTTTCAACCAAAACATCTACTACATTACCAAATGTGGCTATAATTTTTTGGTTATCCAACCCTAAACAAACGATTGCTTTTACTTTTTCTCTTACCAATGGTAAAAGATCTGTATAATCATTTCCTTTATCAACACCTCCTACAATCCACACTGTTGGTGCATCCATACACTCTAAAGCATAAAATACTGCATTAATATTTGTAGCCTTACTATCATTTATATATTGCACTCCGTTAACTCTTTGTACGTTTTCTAAACGATGCTCAACACCTTCAAAATCTAACAAACTTTCTGCAATTGTTTCTTTTCTTGCCTGTAACAGCGTTGCTGCCATTGATGCTGCCATTGCATTTTTAGTGTTATGTTTTCCTTTTAATCCTAATTCAGAAACATTCATTAATACCTCTTCTGTTGTTAATTTCATTATTATTTTATCTTGTCTTAAAAAAACTCCGTATGCTAATTCTCTTTCAATTGAAAACGGAACTTTTTGTGCGTTAGTTTTATTTTTACTCAACCAGCCTTGTATTGCTTCATCATCTGCATCGTATATTAAAAAATCATTTACTGTTTGATTTTTAGTTATTCGAAATTTTGAAGCTATATACTTGTCATAATTATAATCATATCGATCTAAATGATCTGGCGATATATTGGTTATAATTGCTATATGTGGTTTAAAATCTATAATTCCATCTAATTGAAAACTACTTAATTCTAATACATATTCTTCATAATTTTGCTCAGCAATCAATTGCGCAAAACTATCTCCTATATTTCCACCAACACCAACATTAAAACCTGCTTTTTTAAGCACGTGACCTGTTAGCATTGTTGTGGTTGTTTTTCCGTTTGAACCTGTAATTCCGATTATATTTGCCTTGGTAAATGCCACCGCAAACTCGATTTCAGAAATTACCTGTATCTTTTGTAACCGTAATTTTTGAATTAGGTTTACCGTATCTGGAATACCTGGGCTCTTCATCACCACATCAGCATTAAAAATTTTATTTTCGGTATGCTGATTTTCTTCAAAATCAATTGCATGCTGTAAAAGAACTTTTTTATATCTTTTTGCAATACTTCCTTTGTCAGATACAAAAACATCAAAACCCTTTTGTTTTGCTAAAATTGCAGTACCCACTCCGCTTTCTCCACCACCAAGAACCACTAACCTTTTCATTTTATCGTAATTTTAAGGTTACAATTGTTAATACTGCCAATAAGATTCCAACAATCCAAAAACGGGTAACTATTTTACTTTCATGATAATTTAGTTTCTGATAATGATGATGTAAAGGAGCCATTTTAAAAATTCTTTTTCCTTCGCCAAAGCGTTTTTTTGTGTATTTAAAATAGAACACTTGAAGGATTACTGATAAATTTTCAATTACAAAAACCCCTGCTAAAATTGGCAACAGTAATTCTTTACGAATAGCAATTGCAATAACTGCAATAATTCCACCAATAGTTAAACTACCCGTATCTCCCATAAAAACCTGAGCAGGGAATGTATTGTACCACAAAAACCCTATTAAAGCTCCCGCAAAAGCGAAAATAAACACTGTCATTTCACCAGAATTAGGGATGTACATTACATCCAAATAATCTGCGAAAATGATATTTCCTGATACCCAAGCAAATATTGCTAGTGCGATAACCATAATTGCAGAGGTACCTGCCGCTAAACCATCAATACCATCTGTTAAATTTGCCCCATTTGATATTCCGGTAACAATAAAAACAACAACGAATATGAAAATAATCCATCCATATTTTTCATAACCATCACCTAAAAAGCTAAATGCTTTAGCATAATCTAATTCGTTATTTTTTAAAAAAGGTACTGTCGTTTTAGTTGATTTGTGAGCTTCGCCAAACACTTTTACTTTTCCGTTTACTTGTGTTATTTGTTGCGTTGCTGGCAACTGTTCTTTAATTGTTACATCTGGATGAAAATACAACATAGACCCTACGATTACTCCTAACCCAACTTGCCCTAAAACTTTAAATTTACCTTTTAAACCTGCTTTATCTTTTTTAAAGACTTTTATATAATCATCAGTAAACCCTATTAATCCCATCCATACTGTAGTAATTAATAAAATAACGATATAAATGTTTTCTAATTTCGCCAACAAAAGTACCGGTACCAGGGTTGCTAATATTATAATTACACCTCCCATTGTAGGAGTTCCTGCTTTTTGTACCTGCCCTATTAAACCTAAATCTCTTACGGTTTCGCCAATTTGTTGTTTCCTTAAAAAGTTAATAATCTTTTTTCCGAATATGGTTGAAATCAATAATGAAAGAATAAATGCAATTGCTGCTCTAAATGTAATAAACTGAAACACACTTGCTCCTGTAAGATTAAATTCACTTTCTAAATATTGAAATATATAATACAGCATTTTATGAGTTTTTTAATTGTTTGAAACAGTTTACCACTTCTTCTAAATCATCAAAATGATGTTTTACACCATTTATTTCTTGATAATTTTCATGTCCTTTTCCCGCTATCAAGATAATATCTCCTGTTATCGCCATTTTACAGGCTGTTTTTATAGCCTGCTTTCTATTTAAAATAGCTATTGTTTTTTTATAATTTTCGGCCGACACACCAACTTCCATCTCATCAATAATTAACTGCGCATCTTCAGTTCTTGGATTATCTGAAGTGAAAATTGCCTGATTACTTAATTGCGCAGCAATCATTGCCATTTTTGGGCGTTTTGTTTTATCTCTATCGCCACCACACCCTACAACGGTAATTACATTTTCATTACCTGTACGAATATCATTTATGGTTTGCAGCACGTTTTTAAGTGCATCAGGAGTATGAGCGTAATCTACAACTGCAGTTACACCATCTTCTGAAACAGTATATTGAAAACGACCATCCACACTCTCTAACTCACTTATAAGTCGTAAGGTTTCTAATTTTTCTAAGCCTAATAAATTTGCTACACCGTAAATAGCTAACAAATTAGACGCATTAAATTCACCTATCAATTTTGTCCAAACCTCAACGCCATTTATTGTTAACAAACTTCCTGAAAAACGTTTTTCTAAAACTTTTGCTTTATAGTCACCTACTGTTTTTAACGCAAATGTTTGCTTATTAGCTTTGGTATTCTGCAACATTATTTGTCCGTTTTTATCATCTAAATTCACCAACGCAAAAGCTGATTTTGGCAACGAATCAAAAAACGATTTTTTTACATCTCTATATTCTGCAAACGACTTATGATAATCTAAATGATCGTGTGATAGATTTGTAAAAACTCCGCCAACAAAGTGTAACCCTTCGGTACGCTTTTGATGGATTCCATGAGAACTAACCTCCATAAAACAATACTCAATACCTGCATCAACCATTAATGATAAATACTTATTGATTGCTAAAGAATTTGGAGTCGTATGTGTTGCTGCATGAACATTATCACCAACCATTATCTTAACGGTTGACAACAAACCAACTTTGTATCCTGCTTTTTTAAATAATTGATACAAAAGAGTTGTAATTGTTGTTTTTCCGTTTGTTCCGGTAACACCTACTAACTGTAATTTTGTTGCTGGATTTTCATAATAATTAGCCGCCATAACTGCTAACGCCTCATTAGAATCCTTTACTTGAACATAAGTTATTCCTACTTTTTTATTTTCAGGAATATTTTCACAAACAACTACAGTAGCTCCTAAACTCAATGCTTTTTCTATAAACTGATGCCCATCAACCGTAACTCCTTTTTGCGCGACAAACAAGTCGTTATTCTGAACCAACCTGCTATCAAACTGAATATTACAAATATCCACATCAGTGTTTCCGTAAATTGCGTTTACAGCTACCTTATATAATATGTTTTTTAAATTTTTCAATTATGCCATTTTTAAATAAACTACTGTCCCTTTCTTCATCTTCATCCCTTTATCTACTGACTGCTCAATTACTTTTCCCATTCCAGAAAATCGAACTTTTAACCCCATGTTTTCTAACAAAGCCACGGCATCCATACCACTCATACCAACTACTCTAGGCATAATTGTTTTATATTTTCTTAACTTACTATAATAATCTTGATAACTCTTATCAATACTCTTTGAAGTTATTTTATCTGACACCAACTGATTATTTACCGGAGTTGTTGTGTAAATTTTCTGAGCAATATCTTTAAATATTGGCGCTGCTGCAATTGCACCGTAATACCCTTTTTCTTTCTTAGGACTATGCACAACCACAATGCATGAATATTTAGGATTATTCGCAGGAAAAAAACCTGCAAAAGAGGCTACATATTTTTTATTTGAATAATGACCATACACCGTTTTACCATTTTTATCCTTATGCTTAGGAATCCATTTTTTTGCAGTTCCTGTTTTTCCAGCCATTGAAAAATTTGAAGAATACACATTTTTTGCAGTTCCATTTTGCACTGTATTCTCCATCACTTTTCGCACTTTATTTATAGTTGTTTGAGATGCTATTTTATCCTTTAACACCACCGTTCCGAAACGCTCTTCAACTTTTCCACCAACCCTTAACTCTTTAACAAAATAAGGTTTCACTAATTTTCCATTATTAGCAACCGCATTGTAAAAAGCTAGTGTTTGCAACGGAGTTAAATGAATACCATACCCCCACGCCATCCATTCTAATGAAATTGGGCTCCAACTTTTTTCTGAAGGGTTTGGAATATACGGCTTCCCTTCTCCTTTTATTTTTACCCCTGTTAACTCATCCAACCCAAATGATTTAATTCGTTTAATAAATTTCTTTGGATTTTTATCATAGTGCTTTTGAATTGTTTTTACAATTCCAACATTTGACGAAACTTCAAAAACTCGTGCTAAAGATATTTTACCATGACCACCTACCTTACTATCCTCTATCTTTCTATTGTTTATAAATATTTTCCCTTTTTCACAATCAACAACATCAGACGTGTCCGCAACTTTATCTTCTAAAGCAGCCATTAAACTTGCCAACTTAAAAGTAGACCCTGGTTCGTGACTTTCCCAGACCGCATAATTCCTTTTTTCGTAATATTTCCCTTTTGATGTTCTTCCTAAATTAGCAATCGCTTTCACCTCACCTGTTTCAACCTCCATCACAACTGCACAACCATGATCAGCCTCTAAATACTCTAATCTACTCAACAAAGCATGATGCGTAATATCCTGAATATTTACATCAATAGTTGTTATAACATCGCTACCATCAATTGGCTCTTTTTCATTTACATCATTAATTGGTCGCCACTGCCCTTTTGCAATTTTTTGTTTTAATCGCCAACCGTTTTCACCCTCCATATACTCAGCAAATGCACCTTCAATACCTGCACCTCCTTTTTTATTATCATACCCAATAGTTCTTGCAGCTATCTTACCTATAGGATGCACTCGAACGGTACTTTGCTCTGCTATAAACCCACCTCGATATATCCCTTCTTTAAAAATCGGAAACTCGCGCATTTTCATACAATCGTTATACCCTACATTACGAGCAATTAACAAATAACGATTTTTTTGTTTTTTTGCTTGTCTTATCTTTTTTTGATAATAATTTGCTGATTTCCCTAACATATTAGACAACGCTTCAGAAAGCGCTCTAATATTTTTTTCAAAAACTTCTGATTGAACCACCATTACATCCATACGAATGGTGTATTTAGACATTGAAGTAGCTAACAAATTACCATCTGCAGCGTACACATTACCTCGATTAGCAAAAATCGTGTCATTTTTTACCGTTTTTTCCTGAGATAACTTCCGATACTTATCACCGTCAACATACTGAAGATTAAAAACCCTAAAAATAATAACCACAAAGAAAAGCGTCATTAAAACCACAACTACATAGAGCTTGCTTAATATACTTTTCTTTATTACCATTTTTATCTATTCTTTTTTAATTGTTATTTTTATTTTTTGAGGTGGTTTTTCAGCAGGAAACAAACCTTTTACTTTTACTTTTTTTCTAATAGTACTTTCCAACCTCATTTTTGTTAACGTAGTACTCGTATCAAAATCCTCTGCCCGCAAAGCTCTTTTTTGACTATTTAGAGCTGCTATTTTCACAACCTTTGCATCTAACCTATGCGAACTCGAAATCATAATTAGCAACAATACAACCACGAAAATTAATATCCGCCAATTATTAAAAGAGCTATCATCTGTTAAAAACCGCCCCTTTAAAATATCGTAAATTCCTTTTTTAACCTTCGACATTATTTTAATGTTGCTATTCGCAATTTTGCACTCCGCGCCCTATTATTCGTTTTAACTTCTTCTTGCGTAGGAATAATCATTTTTCCTATTTTTTTTAACGGAACACTGATATTTCCATAAAAATCCTTTTCTGGCTCACCACTAAACAAGCCTGTTCTAATAAAACGTTTCACCAATCGATCTTCTAAAGAATGATACGAAATAACACTTAACCTACCCTCACCACTCAACAAACCAGGCATTTGCTCTAAAAACTCCTTTAACACCTCCAACTCCTGATTCACCTCAATTCTTACTGCTTGAAATATTTGCGCTAATATTTTGTGCTCTTTTGCCTGCGGAAGAAACTGCCTTAACACCTCTTTCAACTGAAAACTCGTCTCTATCTGCTCAACCTCTCTAGCTTCGACTATTTTTTTTGACAACGCTCGTGCATTTCGCAACTCCCCATACAAAAACAATACATCCGCTAATTTTTCTTCACTATATTTATTGATAATTTTTTTTGCCGACAAATCAGACTTCTGATCCATTCGCATATCTAAATCAGCATCAAAACGAGTAGAAAACCCTCTTTCAGCCTCATCAAACTGATGCGAAGACACTCCTAAATCAGCCAAAACCCCATCTACCTTTCTCACACCATAAAAACGCAAAAACCTTGTAATGAATCTAAAATTCTCACCAATCAACACAAAGCGATCATCGTCTATTTTATTTTGTTGCGCATCAGGATCCTGATCAAAAGCAAATAACCTTCCTTTCTCACCCAACCTACTCAATATCTCTCTCGAATGACCACCGCCACCAAAAGTTACATCAACATACACACCATCTTCTTTAATATTGAGCGCATCTACACTTTCTTTTAACAAAACAGGACTATGATAACTCATCTATATCTGTATTACCCATCACCTCTTCCGCCAAATCAGCAAAATCAACAACAGTATCATCAATTACTTTCTCATACTTCTCTTTATCCCAAATTTCAATAATCGCCCCCACAGATGAAAACACCACATGCTTTTCAATACCCGCAAACTGACACAAATCTTTTGGAATTAAAACCCTACCTGACGCATCTACATCAACCATTTTTACACCCGCAGTAAACCGCCTAATAAAATCATTATTCTTTTTTACAAACCGATTTAACTTATTAACCTTAGCCATCATCAAGTTCCACTCCTGCATCGGATACAACTCTAAACACGGATGAAAAACAGAACGCTTAACAACAAAACCATCTTGCAATACTGACGACAACTGCTTCTTAAAGACAGATGACATCATCACCCTCCCTTTAGCATCTGCCTTACACTCGTATGTTCCAATTAAATTTATCACGTTAAACACTCGTAGTTTGCATCAAAAATAAAAAATATTTACCACATTTTACCACATTTTACCACATTGTTGATAAGTTTTAAAATTATAGCTAAAAAACTGATAACAAGTATATTTAACAACGACAACAGTACACGAATAATAAAAATGACCATTTAACAAAAAAAGGCTACATTTGTCGTTACGTCAAATCCCATACATTAATGACTAATTTTTTAAAGAAAGAAGGCAATTTTACATATGCAGAGGCAGGAGAAGGAAGAGCATTAATCGTGTTACACGGTTTAATGGGTGCTCTTAGTAATTTTGATGAAACTTTTAAACATTTCTCAAAAAAAGGTTACCACGTTTTAATTCCTGAACTACCTTTATACACACTCCCTTTACTAAAAACAAATGTTAAAAATTTAGCAAGTTTTTTGCATGATTTTATTGCATACAAAGAACTAAAAGACGTAGTTCTTTTAGGAAATTCTTTAGGTGGACATATCGCATTATATTACACAAAACACTACCCCGAAGATGTAGGCGCTTTGGTTTTAACAGGAAGCTCAGGGTTGTATGAAAAATCAATGGGCGATAGTTACCCTAAAAGAGGTAATTATGAATACATTGAAACAAAAGCACAAGAGGTGTTTTATGACCCTAAAATAGCCACAAAAGAACTTGTTGACGACATTTATAGCATTGTAAATGACAGAGTTAAAGCCTTAAAAACTTTATCAATTGCAAAAAGCGCTATACGCCACAACATGGCTAATGATCTACCCAACATGCACCAACCAACATGTCTTATTTGGGGAAAACAAGATGGTGTAACACCTCCTGAGGTAGCTGATGATTTTCACAAACTATTACCCGATTCTGATTTATTTTGGATCGATAAATGTGGGCATGCCGCTATGATGGAAACACCAAAAGAATTTAATACAATTTTAGAAAACTGGTTTTCTAAACGAAATATATAACAGCACAAATAGCTTAATATCTTATTTATGAAAATAAAATCTGCTGATTTTGTGATGAGTAACAGTAATGTTACGAAAGCACCTAAAGACAGGATACCTGAATATGCTTTTATAGGTCGCTCTAATGTAGGTAAATCTTCGCTAATCAATATGCTGATGGCACGTAAAGATTTAGCAAAGATTTCTGGAAAACCCGGTAAAACACAACTTATTAATCACTTTAAAATAAATCAAGAGTGGTTTTTGGTAGATTTACCCGGATATGGTTACGCACAAGTTTCAAAAAAGAAAAGAACCATTTTTCAGTTTTTTATCGAGAATTATTTCAAAGAACGCGAACAATTGGTATGTACTTTTGTTTTGATTGACTCTCGTCATGATCCTCAAAAAATAGACCTAGAATTTATGCAGTTTTTAGGCGAAAATCAAATTCCTTTTTGTATCGTTTTTACCAAAGCAGACAAGCTAGGAAGCTCTAAATTAAATAAACAAATTACTTCTTACAAAAAGAAATTATTACAACATTGGGAAACACTTCCAATGTCATTTATCACCTCTTCCTCTAATGGATTAGGACGTGATGAATTTTTAAATTTTATTGATGGAGTAAATCAAGATGTAGCTAAAGATTTTGAATAATTTTTCGATATAACTCGAAAATATTTTACAGTATGTATTCTACCAAAAAAAACTTACAAGTTTTACATGAAGACAACCATATAATTGTTGTTAACAAAAGAGCAGGTGATATTGTTCAAGGTGATAAAACTGGAGACAAACCACTCTCTGATGTTGTTAAAGAATACATTAAAGAAAAATACAATAAACCTGGAGCTGTTTATTTAGGCACTGTTCACCGCTTAGACAGACCAACTTCGGGCATAGTAATTTACGCACGTACTTCAAAAGCCTTAGAGCGCTTAAACAAAATGCTTCGTGAAAAAACAATTAAAAAAACATATTGGGCTGTTGTAAAAAACCCACCAAAAAAAACTTCAGATACTTTAATTAATTTCTTAAAAAAGAATCCGAAAAACAATAAATCAACCGCCTACTCAAAAGAAATTGATGGCAGCAAAAAAGCCATTCTACATTATCAAGTTCTTAAAAAACTAGACAATTATTCTTTATTAGAAATCGACTTAGAAACCGGGCGCCATCACCAAATTCGAGTGCAATTATCAAACATTGGAGCAACTATAAAAGGGGATTTAAAATATGGTGCAAAAAGAAGCAACAAAGATGGCAGTATTCACTTACATGCTCGTAAAATAGAATTTACCCATCCTGTGAGCAAAGAATTAATAAAAATAAATGCTCCGACTCCAAAAGAATCCATTTGGGACGCTTGTTTATAACATTACAACTACGTTAAAAAATTCAGTTAATTTTGTATCTTTAGGGAAATTTAAAGCATGAATATTCCTGAACTATTACAAGGTCAAAAAAACTTTTTCGCCAACCAACAAACCAAAGATATTTCTTTTAGAAAAAACGCTTTAAAAAAACTTCAAAAAGAACTTATAAAAAGAGAAAACGATATCATAAAGGCATTGCATAATGATTTTAAAAAATCAGAATATGAAGCCGTAATGACAGAAACCTCAATTGTACTAGCCGAATTAAAAATGGTTATAAAAAACATACACGCTTGGGCTAAACCTAAACGTGTTTTACCATCTCTTTTAAACTTTCCATCCACAGCCAAAATACACAAAGAACCCTACGGAAACACTTTAATTATTGCTCCTTGGAACTATCCGTATCAATTGGCATTTGCGCCACTTATAGGAGCCATAGCTGCTGGAAATACAGCAACACTAAAACCCTCTGAATTAACACCACATACCAGTAAAATAACTAGAGAAATTGTAGCAACTGTTTTTGACAAAAACCACGTTTCAGTAATAGAAGGAGGTGTTTCAGTTTCTCAAGAATTATTAGCACAACGCTGGGATTATATTTTTTTTACAGGAAGTGTACCTGTAGGTAAAATTGTTGCCAAAGCTGCTGCTGAACATTTAACCCCAGTTACTTTAGAATTAGGTGGAAAAAGCCCTTGCATTATTGATGAAACAGCCAATATAAAACTCACTGCTAAACGATTAGTTTGGGGAAAATTTATCAATGGTGGACAAACCTGTATCGCTCCAGATTATTTATTAATTCATAAATCAGTAAAAGAAAAATTCATCACCTATTTTAAAGATGAAATTAAAAATGCATACGGTGAAAACCCTAAAAAATCAGAAGATTATCCACGTATTGTTAATACAAAAAATTTTGACAGACTCGCTTTAATGCTTGAAAATGAAAATTGTATTATTGGCGGACAAACTGATAGAACAGAAGATTACATTGCGCCAACTTTAATTGATGAACCTAGTTTAGATAGCCAAGTAATGAAAGGGGAAATTTTTGGCCCAATTTTACCGATAATTTCTTACGAAAACGAAGCCGATTTTGATGCTGTAATCCAGAAATACGACAAACCTTTAGCACTGTATGTTTTTACTACTCGAAATCATTTTGCAAAAAAAATGATTACTAAATACTCTTTTGGAGGCGGAACAATTAATGACACCACTGTTCATTTTGCAAATCACAGACTACCATTTGGTGGAGTTGGTGAAAGCGGTATTGGAAGTTATCATGGAAAACAAACTTTTGATGTGTTTTCTCACAAAAAAGGAGTAGTTACAAGGGGTAATTGGCTTGACATCCCTACAAGATACGCTCCGTATACAGGAAAATTAAAACAGTTAAAAATTTTAATGAAAATTTCTTAAAACATATCTATCAGATTTAACAATTAGCACAAAAATATTTCAATGAGCAAAAAAACTGTATCAGAAGCAATAAATTACCGTAGATCCGTAAGGGTTTATGATGCTGAAAAACCTATTAAAGCATCTATCGTAAAAAAATGTTTACAACAAGCAAGTTTAGCTCCTACTAGCAGTAATATGCAATTATGGGAGTTTCAACACATTACCGACAAAGAAATCATTAATAAAATTGCACCACTTTGTTTTAATCAAAACGCAGCAAAAACCGCACAACAACTAGTTGTTTTTGTTACTAGAAAAGATTTATGGCGAAAAAGAGCAAAAGCAAATTTATCAAATATCGATACTAATTTTGGCAAGGGTAATCCGAAAAACAAACAAAGTAGTAGAGAAAAATTTGCTCGTAATTATTATGAAAAGATTATACCTTTTGCTTATTTTGACCTTTTCAAAATCGTTGGTTTTTTTAAATATTTATTAATTTTAATTACAGGAATATTTAAACCTATTTACAGGGAAGTTCGTAACAGCGACATGCGAATTGTAGCTCATAAAACCTGCGGACTTGCAGCGCAAACTTTTATGCTGTCGATGGCTGCCGAAGGGTATGATACTTGCCCTATGGAAGGCTCTGACACTTGGCGTGTAAAACGCTTATTAAACATACCGAGAAATGCAGAAATAAACATGATTGTTAGTTGCGGAATTAGAAAACCAGAAGGTGTTTATGGCGAGCGTTTTAGAGTTCCTTTTGATGAAATTTATAAAGAAGTGTAAAAGCATGACACGTAAAAAAACTACGTTTATTTTTACTGGAATTACAATCATCTTAATTAGCATTCTTATACTTTCTTTTAATCTACTGACAAAATTTAATCATTTAAATCAGAATAAAACTGAAGAAATTATAGAAAAGCATCAAGAATGGATGCAACAAATAATTACGAGTACAGATACTATTTCTATTTTATCAAAACAACAAATAGATTCTATAAACAACATTAATGCAAAACAAGATAGTTTACTTAAAAAAGAGCAACTTAACAGCTTACCTAAAACTAAATAATAACATTTTACAAATCTTAATAACTTAAATCCTCAAATTAAATGATAATTTGAGGATTTTTAAAATTATTTTTTAGGTAAAAACACTAATTTGTTTTTACTTACTTTATTAATATCTTCCTCTTTTAACTTCATTTTCACAAACTTCCCATCTACATACTTTTGCGCCTGATCTTTATAATGTTCACTAAAAACATTACCCGATTGCCCTGTTGGTAAAATAGCAATACTATTTTCTAAATCAGAAAAATCTATAATTCTACGAGTTGACGGACCTGCAGTAATTTTGTAAACACCCGTACTATCAATATTATAAATTTGATTGTTAATCACTTGATCTCCACCACGAGTTCTAAAAGGCCCTACATTAAAAAGACTTCGTAAAACACCACCCGCTTTCCCTATCGGATGCTCATATTCAACAGAAGCAACGCGGTTCCACTTCCAATCTTCTACATTTTCACCTAATTGATATTTTAACGAAGAAAATGCCTTTTTAAACGATTTGGTAATAATATCTTCTTTTGTTTCAATTTTTTCAGATGTTGTTACGTCATCCCACCAAACAGATTTTTCTCTTTTTGCTTGAACAGGTAAAACCTTTTCTATTAACGGTGTATTTTCAAGTTGAGCATATCCTTTACCCATTTCATCTTTAAAAGTATTTTTTTGAAACTCATAAATAACTCGATTATAAATTACAGGACCAACCTCGTCTTTTCCATAAAATCCACTCCAGTTTTTAAGAATTGTTACGGCTTTTTTATCACTTACAGAAAAAGTAGAAAAATCTAAGGATTTTAGTAAATCCTTCACCACTCTAGGTGCTGTTGGCGATGTTACATCATAAATCATTGTAGCAACATCTTCTTTTGTCCAATCATTTTTTGGAGTTAATAAATCTACAATTCTTTTGGCTCTATCTTCTGATAAATAATATCCCGGATATAAAACACCCGCAATAGAATCTGGCTGATTATTTGCGGAATACACATAATTCAAACTAGGGTTAATAGCTTGTGGGTTATCTTCAAAATCAAGCCATTCTTTAATTTCATCCTTACCAGAAGCCCCGTTTAAAATTAGCTTTGTATTTAAGTCATCTCGGTATTTGTACAGTTTTCCTGAAGCAAACCAAGCAATATTATTTTTTGCATCACCATACATTATGTTTAAACCTGGGGCATGTAACTTACTTGCTCCATTTTTAAAATCTGACAGTGATTTTGCGTGCGACATTTGATAAGAAACATCTAATAACTGATTGTTCAACTTGGTGTAAATCCATTGCATAGCAATAGGTCGTTCATCATCAATAAAATCAATCAACCCATTCATTACAGGACCATGTTTACTAACTTTTATTTGATAAGTAGTATCCGCTGCATTTTTTATCTTAATTGTTTTATCAATTAATTTATATTTTTGATACCCTGCTGGTGTTTTATACTCAAGCGGATTGTTTGGGTTGTTTTGTTCGTAATAAAAATCAACATCATCGTTTTCAAACATTGTTAATCCGTAAGCATATTCTTTATTATGTCCTAACAACGGAAACGGAGTTAACGCTAAATTAAATCCGTAAATTTCGTAATTTGGTGTTTTTATGTGTGATTGATACCAAACGGAAGGTTGCGAAAACCCAATATGCGGATCGTTTGCAAAAATTACTTTTCCGTTTTTTGTTTTTTCTGGACCTAACACCCAAGAATTACTCCCTATAAAAGGTGAAATTGGTAATTTATCTAACAACGTGTTCATTGCCTGTGCAAAATTTGCTTTTACCTCAGGGTTTTTCTCATTTTTAATTAAGGTCAGATTTTCAAAGTTAGCACCATTTAACTCGTTAAAATAAGCATCGCCTAGTTTTTCTTTTACTTCGGTTAACATCGGATCCGTTTTATGCGCCACAGCAAAACTAAATGCCATATATCCAAACACATTATATACATCTTTTATCGTATATTTTTCTTTATCAAGCCCAACCAAATAAAATTCTAGCGGCGTAGCTCCTTCATCAATAAATTGATTAATTCCACTTAAATATGCCTGTGTTAGTTTATATGCTTCCGTATTTTTATCTAAATTTTGAATCGTTTTCTCAGCAGCCTCCTCAATACCTAACCCAGAGAAAAATTTATCTGTACGCACCAAATCCTTACCGAAAACCTCCGCTAATCTTCCTGCTGAAATTCTACGAATCAATTCCATTTGCCACAACCTATCTTGCGCATGTACATACCCCAAAGCTATATATGCATCTTGCTGATTTTTTGCTTTTATGTGCGGCACACCTACATCATCATACTGCACAGTAACTTTATCTGAAATATTAGCTAACTGCAATTCACCACTATAAGTAGGATGTAATGTTTTAATAAAAATCCAGCCACTTATTATTAGCAATGCAACAATAATAAAAGTTATTTTAAGTATTTTTTTTAGCAATTTCATTTAAGTTTGATTTTTTTCAAAGATAGCCGAAATATAATTTAAATTTCTCCTATAGCCACCAGAAAGTAAAACGATTAACTTCTAATAAAATATTCTTTTGACAAACAAAACATTAATCGTAATATTGCAATATAATAATAAAACAACTAGAAATGTCAATAACACCACCAACATTATTTAAACCGATAAAAAAGTTTATTAACGAATTAGACACGCTAACGATTACCAATGACCGAAAAGCTGTTTTACAACCGTTAACTGATTATATTCAGTCTAAAATAGATAATAATCAAAAAATACGATTAAACTTTATTTGCACGCATAACTCTCGCAGAAGTCACTTATCGCAAGTTTGGGCACAAGTAATGGCTAATTATTTTAGTATTAAAAACGTTGTTTGTTATTCGGGCGGAACAGAAGCTACTGCCTTGTTTCCGTTGGTAGCCGAAACACTTAAAAACTCAGGATTTGAAATTAACACGCTTTCAAAAAACAACAATCCTGTTTATAGTATTAAATACAGCGAAAACGAACACCCTATTATTGGTTTTTCTAAAAAATTAGATAGTGATTTTAATCCAAAATCAGCGTTTGCTGCTATCATGACCTGCTCACAAGCAGATGGTGGCTGCCCTTTTATTGCTGGTGCCGAAAAACGAATTCCAATAACTTTTGAAGATCCGAAAGCATTTGACAACACCCCACTTCAAGCAGAGAAATACCTAGAAAGAAGTATCCAAATTGCTACAGAAATGCAGTATGTTTTTTCGCAGATAAAATTATAAAATCACAAAATTTTCATTTTTGTATTTTTAATAAAAATTCGCTTTTAAAAAGCTATAAGTATCATTTTTTGTTACCTAGCTATATAGTATCTTTACAGTCATGTTTTTATTAAAACATAATCGTACAACATTTGTTGGTAAATTGTAGTTTCTTACCACAATACTATATATCTAAACCAATAAATAAGAATAACTTAATCGTTAAAATATAATTTTAGAGATGAAAAAAATTCAGATGGTAGACCTACAAGGTCAATATGCAAAAATAAAACCTCAAGTAAATAAAGCTTTCGAAAACGTTTTAGATACAGCTTATTATATTGGTGGACCAGAAGTTAAAGGTTTTGGAAGCGATTTAGAAAACTATTTAGATGTAAAACATGTAATTCCGTGTGCAAACGGGACAGATGCTTTACAGATAGCTATGATGGGGCTAGGTTTGGAGCAAGGTGACGAAGTAATCACTGTCGATTTTACGTTTGCTGCCACTGTTGAAGTTATTGCGCTATTAAAATTAACCCCTGTTTTGGTTGATGTTGAGCCAGACACATTTAATATTGATATTGAAGCTTTAAAAAAGGCGATTACTCCAAAAACAAAAGCCATTGTTCCTGTACATTTATTTGGTCAATGTGCCAATATGGAAGCCGTAATGGAAATTGCTAAAGAACATAACCTTTTTGTTATTGAAGATAATGCACAAGCAATTGGTGCTGATTACACTTTTTCTGATGGAACAAAAAAGAAGTCAGGAACTATTGGAAACGTAGGAACAACCTCTTTTTTCCCTTCTAAAAACTTAGGATGCTATGGTGATGGTGGCGCTATTTTTACCAATGATGATGATTTAGCACATACTATTAGAGGAATTGTAAACCACGGAATGTATAAACGTTACTACCATGATGTAGTTGGAGTAAACTCTCGTTTAGATAGTTTACAAGCTGCTGTTTTACAAATAAAATTACCTTTATTAGATGGTTTTTGTGATGCTCGTAGAAAAGCTGCGATGTATTATACCGAAGCTTTTGCTACTAATTCAAATATTATTACACCAGCAATTAGTGTTTTTTCAACCCATGTTTTTCATCAATATACGCTAAAAATCACCAATGGAAAACGAGATGCATTACATCAACACTTATTAGATAATAACATTCCGAACGCTATTTATTATCCAGTGCCATTACATGCCCAAAAAGCATATCAAGATGAGCGTTATAATGAAGCCGATTTTAAAGTTACTAATCAATTAATTGATGAAGTAATTTCGTTACCAATGCATACCGAATTAGACGAAGAACAATTGGCTTTTATCACCAAAACTATTTTAGATTTTGTTTAAAATAAACCAACGATGCTTCAAAAAATAAAAACACTTAAAATAATTCACTTGGCTTTAGTTGGCGGAGTAACATTAGCTTACTTCTTAATAGGAGATTTTGAAAATATTTTAAATTTACAAATTGACAACGCTTCTCTTATTTACTCTTTTATCCCGGCGCTTGCTTATGTGCTGAGTAATTTTGTTTTTAGAAATGCTTTAAACAAAATAACCAAAGATTCAACTAATGATGAAAAGTTTGCCATATATCAAACGGCGTCAATTATTAAGTGGGCAATACTAGAAGGAGCTTGTTTTTTGATTCTTTTGTTAAAACCTGATTTTATTCTATTTGGAGTAATTCTTTTATTTTACCTGATTCTTTTAGCACCTAAAGAAGATAAAATTTTTCAACTTTTAAAAATTAAAAATTCCAACCTTTAAAAATTATGAAAAAGATACTAGTTACTGGCGGACTTGGTTTTATAGGCTCGCATACTGTAGTTGAACTACAAAACAAAGGTTTTGAAGTTATTATTATTGATGACCTATCCAACTCAAAAATTGATGTTTTAGATAAAATTACCGCTATCACAGGAATTAAACCAGCTTTTCATCAAATTGATTTACGTAATAAACAAGATGTTAAAAACTTTTTTGATGCAAACATTATTGATGGAATCATTCATTTTGCAGCCTTTAAAGCTGTGGGAGAAAGCGTTGATAATCCGTTAGATTATTACGAAAACAATATTGGTAGTTTAGTCTATTTATTACAAGAAATAAGAAACCGAAAATTAAATAATTTTATCTTTAGCTCATCATGCACAGTATATGGGCAAGCAGATGAATTACCAATTACAGAAAATGCTCCAACAAAACCAGCAGAGTCTCCTTATGGAAACACCAAACAAATTGGTGAAGAAATTATAAAAGAAAGTTGTAATGCTCATAATTTTAACGCAATAGCATTACGTTATTTTAACCCTGTAGGAGCACACGATAGTATTAAAATTGGCGAACTACCATTGGGAGTTCCGCAAAATTTAATTCCGTTTGTAACCCAAACAGCAGCAGGAATTAGAAAGGAGTTATCTGTTTTTGGTGATGATTATCCAACACCAGATGGAACCGCGATTAGAGATTATATTCATGTAGTAGATTTAGCCAAAGCACATATTGCTGCTTTAAGCAGATTATTAAACAAGAAAAACAATGCAAATTTTGAGTTTTTTAATGTTGGTACAGGTACAGGAAGTTCTGTTTTAGAGGTAATTAAATCTTTTGAAAAAGTAACAGGCAAAAAATTAAATTATAAAATTGTTGGTAGACGCGCAGGAGATATAACATCTGCTTATGCTGATACTACTATTGCCAACAAAGAATTAAACTGGAAAACAGAAAAAACCTTAGACGAAGCTTTGTTATCATCATGGCAATGGCAAGAAAATCAACACTAAAATTATTTTATGATAAAAATCCCGCTAAAATGTTTAGCGGGATTTTTTATACTTTTCAACAACTGTAAATTAAGCCTCAATACTAGCTCCGCTAGCTGCAACACTTCGATCTATTTTACGCATTAGACCTTGTAACACTTTACCAGGACCTACCTCTACAAATTCAGTTCCTCCATCTGCAATCATTGCTTGTACACATTGCGTCCATTTTACAGGAGCTGTTAATTGTGCAATTAAATTTTCTTTAATTTCTGCTGGATTCGTAACCGCCTTTGCTACTACGTTTTGATATACCGGACAAGTTGGCTCACTAAAAGTAGTTTCCTCTATTGCTTTAGCTAATTCTTCACGAGCTGGCTCCATCATTGGCGAATGAAAAGCTCCTCCAACTGGTAAAACTAAAGCTCTTCTTGCTCCTTTTTCAGTTAAAACCTCACAAGCCTTTTCTATCGCTTCAACTTCTCCTGAAATCACTAATTGACCTGGGCAATTGTAATTAGCTGCAACCACTACACCTTCTATTTCAGCACAAGTATCTTCCACTATTTTATCTTCTAACCCTAAAACCGCAGCCATTGTAGAAGGTGCAATTTCACATGCTTTTTGCATTGCCAAAGCTCTTTTTGAAACCAATGTTAATCCATCTTCAAAAGATAAAACTCCATTTGCCACTAAAGCCGATAACTCGCCTAAAGAATGACCTGCTACCATTTCTGGTTTAAAATCATCTCCTAAAACTTTTGCTAAAATTACTGAATGTAAAAATATTGCTGGTTGTGTAACTTTTGTTTGTTTTAAGGCTTCAGGAGTTCCTTCAAACATTACATCTGTAATGCTAAAACCTAATATATCGTTAGCTTTTTCAAAAAGTTCTTGAGCTAATGGTGATTTTTCATATAAATCTAATCCCATTCCTGTAAACTGTGCTCCTTGACCTGGAAAAATATATGCTTTCATCTTTTTTATGTTGTTTGTTTAATGCTGCAAACATACACATTTTTAAAATCATTATTAATTAGTAATTTCGTTGTATGACTCAACAATTAAAAAATCAAGCGCAACTTATTTATTTAGTGTTAGCTGCTTTATTTATTGCTTCATTAGTAACCTCTAATTTAATTTTTCAGAAATTTTTTTATTGGGAACCTTTTGGTTTATACCGTTTTGAAATTTCAGTGGGTATTTTACCCTATCCGTTAACTTTTTTAATTACTGATATTTTATCTGAAATTTACGGAAAGAAAAAAGCCAACCAAGTAGTTATTGCTGGAATTTTTGCCTCGTTTTTTTCAATGTTAATTATTTTAATGGCTGATTATGTTCCGGCAATAAACAACTCACCTGTAAATAACAACATATTTTCTACCGTTTTTGGGTTATCTCCTTTGGCTGTGTTAGCCTCAATGTTAGCCTATTTATTTGCACAATTTATTGATATTAGAATTTTTCATTTTTGGAAAAAGTTAACCAATGGAAAACACTTATGGCTTCGTAATAATTTTTCTACTTTTTTTTCTCAATTTATAGATACTTTTACTGTTTTATTTCTCTTATCTTCTTTTAAAATATTACCATGGAGTATTTTCACAAACTTGTTAATTAGTGGTTTTTTATTTAAAATTATTGTGGCTGCTATAGATACTCCTGTTTTATACTTGATTGTTTTTTGGTTTCGAAAAAAATTCAACTTAAAAGTTGGTCAAGAAATAACTACTTTTGATACTTAAATAAAACTATGTCTGCTAAATTTTTCTATCATTTTTTTAAAAATCAATTTTCTGTAACTGAACAAACAGCTACGTACCTTAATTTAACTGCCAATTTATTTGTAATTGCGACTTTAGGGTATATTTTTTTTAAAACGTTTCGTTATTTCGGAGGTCATTTTGTTACTAAAATTGCTGCAAAAACAAAAACCAATTTTGACGATTTACTAATTAAAAATCGCGTGTTTTTAAACATTTCAAGAATTTTTGTTTTTGTTATTCTTTACGGGTTGTTATCATCTATATTAATTGATTTTCCTCAGTTTTTAAAATATGCTGATCGTATAATTAACATCGCTATTTTATTTTCAACTATTTGGTTTATTAAAAGTGTTTTATCAACGATTAAAGATTTTTTACAAAATTTCACAGCCTTTAAAGACAAACCTTTAGAGAGTTATGTTCAAATTTTTATGATACTACTTTGGATTATTAGTATTATCATTTCTTTTTCAATTATTACAGGAAAACCTCTGATGCGTTTTTTAACAACTTTAGGAGCTTTTTCGGCAGTTTTATTACTTATTTTTAAAGATACTATTTTAGGTTTTGTTGCCAGCATTCAAATATCTGTAAATGATACTGTTCGTTTAAATGATTGGATTACCATGAAAAAATACAATGCTGACGGAAATGTAATTGCTATTAATTTAGCATCGGTAATTGTAAAAAACTTTGATAACACGGTAACTAGCATCCCTACCTATTCTTTAATTTCTGATTCGTTTAAAAATTGGAGAGCCATGGATAATTCAGGCGGAAGAAGAATGAAACGTGCTATTTTAATTAAAATAAACTCTATTCATTTTTTAACTGATGAAGATGTTGAACATTATAAAAAAATAGCATTACTTACTGATTATGTTACTACGGCTTATAATGATGTAAAAAAACATAACGCAACACATAATGTTGACAAATCTCTATTAATTAACGGTAGAAATTTGACTAATTTCGGAATGTTTAGAAATTATGTAGATGAATACCTAAAACAGCACCCGCAAATAAATCAAGAATTATTATATATGTCGCGTCAACTGCAACCTACTGCCAACGGAATTCCGTTAGAAATATATGCCTTTAGCAAAAATAAATCGTGGTTGGCTTATGAAAGAGATATGGCTAATATTTTTGATCATATTTTAGCTAGCATAAAATACTTTAACTTAGAGGTTTTTGAAAACCCAACAGGTACAGATATTTTAACTATTAAAAAGTAAGCTTTGGTAACTAAAAAACCTACTTCATTATGGCAATTAGCTATTCAGAAATTTAAGCGAAGTAAAACAGGAATGCTTAGTTTTTTGTTTATCGTTTTTTGTGGATTAATTGCTGTTTTTTGTTATACAATTGCCCCTGACAATAGTAATGCTGCTAATCAAATGCATTTAGAAATTCACTCTAAATCACCAGGCTTTTCTGTAATGATGCTAAGTATTCCTTCTCAATCTAAGAAAGAACAATCTTGGTTTTCTGTCTTTATGAACGGAAAGCAAAATTCACCTACAGAAATCCCTATAAAATCATACAAACTAATTAACAATCAATTAGAAATTTTAAAGTATTCAGATGGTTTAGCTAAAAACTATCCTTTAGCATTATTTAATGATCAACCAAAAAAACACATTCAACAAAAAACGTTCTGGTTTGGAACCGATAAATATGGTCGTGATTTATTAAGTAGATTATTAATTGGTGCTAGAATTTCTTTTTTTATCGGATTCATAGCAGTTTTCATCTCACTTTTAATAGGAATTCCTATTGGGGCTTTGGCAGGGTACTTTGGTGGTAAAATGGATACTTTTATTATGTGGGTTATTAACATTACTTGGTCTATACCTACCTTATTATTAGTAATCGCAATAACTTTAGCATTAGGAAAAGGTTTTTGGCAAGTATTTATAGCTGTTGGATTAACAATGTGGGTAGAAGTTGCTCGTGTAGTAAGAGGACAAGTAATTACTACAAAGCAACAACAATATGTTGAAGCTGCAAAAGCCTTAGGTTTTTCTGACTTTAGAATTATCTTTAAACATATACTACCGAATATTTTAGCGCCTATAATTGTAATATCCGCAGCAAATTTTGCCGCAGCAATTTTAATTGAAAGTGGTTTAAGTTTTTTAGGTATTGGCGCACAACCTCCTACTCCATCATGGGGAGCTATGATTAAAAATCATTATAATTATATCATCTTAGGAAAGCCTTTTTTAGCATTAATTCCTGGGCTTGCAATTATGAGTTTAGTAATGGCATTTATGCTTATAGGAAATACACTTCGTGATGCTTTAGATGTGAAAAATTAATGTGATTTTACGCTAGAAATTGACAAAACACCCGCGTTAGGGATTGTAGCATTTGTTTAAGCTCTTTTGTGAGACACGAACAAAAAGCGAGTGCGAAAAGCCCGACCCTTGTGGTAACGCCCAAAGAATGAAAGTTTGTATCTTCGCTTTTCAAAAAAATAAAGATAGAAATGAGTTTTAGTGTAGATTTTAAAACAAGATGGTCAGATTTTGATGCCAATATACATATGCGACACACGGCATACAATGATTATGCTGCCGAAGTGAGATTACGTTTTTTTAAGGAGCATGATATTACGATTCAAGACTTTACTAAAGAAAAAACCGGCCCTATATTATTTGAAGAGAATACCAAATTTTTACGAGAAATTCACATGGGAACCGATATCTCAGTAAATTTAAAAATAATTGGGTTATCAAGTAAAGGGGAGCGTTGGAAAATTCAGCACGAAGTTTTTAACGAAACAGGAAAATTATCAGCAATAATTACCGTGTACGGAGCTTGGTTAGATTTGGTAAAAAGAAAATTAACGGTTCCGCCAACCAAGTTTCAAACAATTTTTGATCAGGTTGAAAAAACAGATGACTTTAAGGAAATTTTACTAAAAAGTTAATGAGTAACGCTAAAAAAATACAAATAATTATTGCTGCTATTGTTTTACTTCTTAGTTACTGGATTAAAAAAGGTGAAAACAATTCTGACTTTTCTTCTGAAAAAACCGTTGAAAATATTGGAGATTTTAATTATTTACCTACCTCAACAACTGGAGTTATTGTAAAACATCATGGATATCAATTATCTTATAGCGAACAACATGAGCAAGCAGAATGGGTTGCGTATTCGTTAAATAAAAGTGATATTGTTTATAACAACTTTAAACGTCCTTATTTTATTAACGATCCGAAGGTAAAAACAAAATCTGCTAATTGGCGGAGTTATAAAAAATCTGGTTATGATAAAGGGCATTTGTGTCCTGCTGCCGATAGGCGTTATTCTAAAGCAGCACATGACGAAACTTTTTACACTTCTAATATTTCGCCTCAAAAACACGATTTTAACGCTGGTATTTGGAACAGATTAGAGCAAAAAACGCGTTATTGGGTTAAAAAACACCAACATTTATATGTTGTTACTGGCGGTATTTTAAAATCTGATTTAAAAACTATTGGCAAAAACAAAGTAAGTGTTCCTACCGAATTTTATAAGATACTATTAGATTATTCACAGCCAGAAATAAAAGCTATTGCGTTTTTATTTCCTCATAAAGAAAGCAACAAACCTTTATATAATTTTGTGGTTTCTATTGATAAATTAGAAGAAAAAACTGGTATTGATTTTTTCCCAGAATTGCCAGATGCTATTGAAACTAGGCTAGAAGCTAGTAGTAATTATAAAAATTGGAGTTTTAGATAAAAAAAACTTTATAAACAATAAAAAAGCTTCTCGTAAATGAGAAGCTTTTTAACGCTGTACGGGCAGGGAGACTCGAACTCCCACACCTTGCGGCACTAGATCCTAAGTCTAGCGTGTCTACCAATTCCACCACGCCCGCATACTTATTGAATTGTGGCTGCAAATATAAACAATACTTACAAACTACAAAGCACAAGCACAAAATTTTTATTATTTTTGATACCTATTAAATAACAACCCATGAAAGACATTAAAAAATATATTGATCAGCACAAGGATAGATTTATAACCGAATTAATCGATTTATTAAAAATTCCTTCTGTTAGTGCCGATCCAGCTTTTAGCAAAGATGTATTAAACACTGCCGATGCTGTTAAAAATAGCTTAGAAAAAGCAGGGTGCGACAAAGTAGAAATTTGTGAAACGCCTGGTTATCCGATTGTTTATGGAGAAAAAATTATCGACCCTAATTTGCCTACGGTTTTAGTGTATGGTCATTACGATGTGCAACCTGCTGACCCAATTGAGTTATGGGATTCTCCCGCTTTTGAACCTGTAATTAAAAAAACAGATATTCATCCTGAAGGTGCAATTTTTGCTCGTGGAGCTTGTGATGATAAAGGGCAAATGTACATGCACGTTAAAGCCATGGAATACATGACAAGTACAGGAAACTTACCTTGTAATGTGAAATTTATGATTGAAGGTGAAGAGGAAGTTGGTTCAGAAAGTTTAGCTTGGTTTGTACCAAGAAACAAAGAAAAATTAGCTAACGACGTAATTTTAATTTCTGATACAGGAATGATTGCAAACGATATTCCGTCAATTACAACAGGTTTACGTGGTTTAAGTTATGTAGAAGTTGAAGTTACGGGTCCTAATCGCGATTTACACTCAGGTTTATATGGTGGTGCCGTAGCAAACCCAATCAATATTTTAACAAAAATGATTGCTTCATTACACGATGAAAACAATCACATTACCATTCCTGGTTTCTACGACAATGTAGAAGAATTATCTCGTGAAGAGCGTGATGAAATGGCAAAAGCACCTTTTTCGTTAGATGAATATAAAGATGCTTTAAAAATTGACGATGTACACGGTGAAAAAGGATATACAACCAACGAACGCAACTCTATCCGACCAACGTTAGATGTAAACGGAATTTGGGGCGGCTATATTGGCGAAGGTGCAAAAACAGTTATTGCTAGTAAAGCGTATGCAAAAATTTCGATGCGACTTGTACCAGGGCAGGAATGGAGAGCTATTACCGATTTATTTAAAAAACATTTTGAAAGCATTGCTCCAAAGTCTGTATCCGTAAAAGTTACACCGCATCATGGAGGACAAGGGTATGTAACTCCGATAGATAATATTGCGTATCAAGCAGCCAGTAAAGCCTATCAAGAAACTTTTAACAAAACGCCAATTCCCCAACGTAGTGGAGGTAGTATTCCTATTGTTGCTTTATTTGAGCAAGAGTTAAAAAGCAAAACTATTTTAATGGGATTCGGATTAAATTCTGATGCTATTCACTCACCAAACGAACATTTTGGGGTTTGGAATTACTTGAAAGGAATTGAAACAATTCCTCATTTTTATAAATATTTTACTGAATTATCTAAATAATTTCGTTATACCTTAAAAAAAGTATTGAAATCAATCTCAAAAGCTATTTTTTTTGTTAAAAGCCTCTTAATTGAGGCTTTTTTTGTAACATTTTTATAAAAATATCGTTCTTATAGCATATACTTATTTTTATGTTAAAACAATTTTTTCTTATTTGTTCGGGAGTAGATTTACAATTAATTAAAGATTGCGCTAACGGAGAGCAAAACAAATATGCAGGTATTGGTGCAACTGTATTTTTTACAGCCTTGATGGCTACAATTGCGTGTAGCTATGCGCTATTTATAATTTTTGACAACTTATATTCAGCTATCTTTTTTGGTTTTATTTGGGGTTTGCTAATCTTTAATTTAGATCGTTTTATTGTTTCAACTATCAAAAAAAGAGATTCAAAACGTCAAGAAATAACACAGGTAATTCCGCGTTTACTTTTAGCATTTATTATTGCCGTGGTAATTTCAAAGCCGCTAGAATTAAAGATTTTTGAAAAAGAAATTAATCAGGTTTTGTTAACTGAGAAAAATAAAATGACTTTAGCAAATAAAACCCAAATTGCACAACAATTTACACCCCAAATAAACAGTCTTAATTCTGAAATTAACGTTTTAAAAAATGAAATTCTTACAAAAGAAACCGAAACCAATGCACTATACGAAACTTATATTGCAGAAGCTGAAGGCACAAAAGGAACGAAACGCTTAGGAAAAGGGCCTGTTTATAAAGAAAAACGAACAAAACACGATGCCTCTTTAACTGAACTACAATTATTAAAAGAGAACAATAAACAACAAATTAAAGCGAAAGAATTAGCGATTGTAAACTTACAAGAAAAACAACTGTTAACTGAAGAAAAAACACAACCCATAATTTCTAATTTCGATGGATTAATGGCGCGTATTGAGGCATTAAACACATTGCCTTGGCTACCTTCATTCTTTATTTTTTTATTGTTTTTAGCGATTGAAACGGCACCTATTTTTTCGAAACTTATCAGCCCTAAAGGAGAATATGATTTTAAACTCGAAAATGAAGAATCAAAAGTTAAAACATGGATTGAACAACAAGTACAACAACGAGAAGCCATTTTAAAAACTGACATTGACCTTAATAACAAAGTGTATTCTGATCTTAAAACCGAAGAAGAATTGTATCTGTACAAGCAAAAAATAGCACGTAATTTACTAAAACAACAAGCGGATACTTTTTATAAAAATCAACAAGAAATCATATAATTTTTTTATATTCGAATCAAAAAAATAATATTGCATGAATCGAATATCCAAAGCTATCTTTTTGATGGCTATTTTGCTATGTGTAAAAACAATAGCCCAAGCCCAAGAAGCCAATATTTTATCTTCTCTGACTATTCCTGAAATACTAAAAACAGATGCAAATGCTGTTATTAGGCTTCAAAAAACAACGATAACAGTTACTTCTCCAACCCAATTAATTGTTAAAGAAAAACGAATTGTTACCGTTTTAAATAAATTAGGAAAAACACATGTAGATGCCTACAAACACTATGATGAGGATACTAAAATCACTAAATTATCTGCAATTATATATGATGCCTTAGGTAAAAAAAAGAAAAAATACTCTAAAGGTGATTTTACAGATGTATCTGCTGTTGATGGCGGAACTTTATATTCAGACTCTAGAGTTAAAGTCTTAGAGTATACACCTACATCTTATCCTTATACGATTGTTATAGAATCTGAATATAAAAACTCATCAACAGGATTCATCCCTAAGTGGTTCCCTGTAGAAAATTATTATCTATCTGTAGAAAAAAGTATCTACGAACTGCACAATCCTCAGAATATATCTTTTAGAAAAAAGGAGAAGAATTTTAAAGGATTTGCTATTGAAAAATCTTCAAATGAGAATAGTTTAAGCTATTCTTTAACAAATCAAAAAGCTATTAAGTACGAAAGAGGAACCGTTAATTATGAAGATTTTGTACCTAATATTAGTATCTCATTAAACGAGTTTAGTTTAAAAGGAGTACAAGGTAAAGCTTCTAATTGGAAAGAGTTTGGGAAATGGAGATACAATCATCTGAAAAACGGGAACGATGTAATTTCTGAAACTATAAAAAGTAATATTAAAAAATTAACTAGTGGAGTGAAATCTCCCTTAGAAAAAGCCAAAATTGTTTATAAATACGTTCAAGATAAAACACGATATATAAGTGTTCAAGAAGATATTGGGGGATGGAGACCTATAACCGCAAATAAAGTGGATGAACTAGGATATGGTGATTGTAAAGGTTTAACTAATTATACAAAAGCATTATTAGATGCAGCAGGCGTAACATCACATTATTCAGTTGTATGGGCAGGAAGCAAAAAGAAAAATGTACATACTTATTTTTCTTCTATGCAAGGAAATCACGTGATTTTAAATATTCCAAATAATGGCAATGATGTTTGGTTGGAATGTACTAGTCAAACAATTCCTTTTGGATTTTTAGGAGATTTTACTGATGATAGAGATGTTTTAGTTATTACACCTGAGGGTGGAATTATTAAAAGAACTACTTCATATATCAATGATAAAAACTTACAATTAAACAACGCAATTATCACTCTTTTAACTAATGGTGACATGAGCGCAACTATTGAAAAAAAATCATACGGAACACAATATGGTGATAGATACCATATTAAAAACTACACTAAAAAAGAACTCAATAAGTATTACAAATCGCGTGTTTGGGATTACAATAACAACTTAGAAATTGAAAACGTAGTACTTGAAAACAATAAAGAAAAAGTTGAATTTACTGAAAAAATAAATGCAAATATTAAAAATTTTGCAACAGTTAAAGATAATAGTTATTTATTTAAGCTGAATGTTTTTAATAGAATTACAAGCATACCTAAAAGATATAGGAATAGAAAAAGAGTTTTAGAAATTGATAGAGGCTTTACTGACAAAGATAGTTTTACTTTTAAAATACCTGAAGGATATTCAATTTTAAACTTACCGTTAAATAAACATATTTCAAATAAGTTTGGAACTTATAAAATAGCTTTTGAAAAAATTAATGAAACTTCTTTTAAATACAACAGAGAGTTCTCTTTAAAAAAAGGAATACATCCAAAAGAAGAATATAAAGCCTACAGAAAATTCAGAAAAACGGTTGCTAAATATGATAACTTAAGAACAGAACTTACTAAACAATAATTACTATGAAAAAAACACTCTTACTTTTTACACTATTAATCTCATTGACAATCAATTCTCAAAAAATAAAATTCGGAAAAGTTTCAAAAACTGAACTTGAAGAAAAACTTCACCCTTTAGATTCTACTGCAGATGCGATATATCTTTTAAAAGAAAAAAAAATTGAATACGAATTTAGCCCTACTAAAGGCTGGACCACAAAAACTTACGTACGAGAAACAATTAAAATATTAAATAAGAATGGTTACAAATTTTCTAAAAAAGAAATAAAACTATTAAAAAACAATAACACTAAAGAGAATATTTCTTCATTAAAAGCATACACTTTTAATCTTAATGAAAATAAAATAGAAAGAACAAAACTGACAAAAAAAGATATATTTAAAGAACAAAAAAATAAATATTTAGAATTGGTTAAATTTACAATGCCTAACGTAAAGCCTTTTTGTATAATTGACTTAAGTTATACCATAACCTCTCCATTTACCTCTAGTATTAGTGAAATTTATTTACAAAACAATATACCTATAAAAAAACTCGATGTTATTGTTAAAATTCCAGAATATTTCGTAACAAAAAAACATATTAAAGGATTCCTACATTTTAACATCAAAGAAAGTATTGAAAATAAAACGATACCTTACAAATATGACAAAATGGTTAACCAACAAGGAGGGTATGTAAAAACTAAGTTTGAAGGTAATTTAGAATTTAAAAATTATCTATACATCATTCAAGAAGAAAATGTACCAAGGCTAAAAAGCAAAGAGGTTTTTTCTTCTAATATTCACAACTATAGAGCTGCTATAAAGTTTGAAACAAGTGTTTTAAAATTCCCAAACTCAGTCCCTAAATACCTCTCTACTAATTGGAAAAACATATCTAAAACGATATATGAGTCTCCATATTTTGGTCGAGAACTAGAAAAAAACAATTACTACAAAGATGATTTAAAATCAATTATAGGTGATAGTAAAAATAATTTCGAAAAGGCTTTATCTATTTTTCAGTTTTTGAAATTTAAAGTAAAATGGAATAGATACTACTCTAAGTACACCGATAAAGGTGTAAAAAAAGCATATAAAGAAGGTACTGGAAATTCTGCAGAAATAAATCTTATGCTTACATCAATGCTACGATTTGCTGGTTTAGACGCTAACCCTGTCTTGATAAGCACAAAAAACAGCGGAGTACCTCTTTTCCCTACTGTACTAGGATTTAATTATGTTATTTCAAAAGTTAATTTTTCTAATGGAAAATATATTTTATTAGATGCTACTGACCCTTATTCTGCTCCTAATGTAATTCCACAAAGAGCATTAAATTGGTATGGAAGAGAAATTCTTACCAATGGAGACTCAAGAAAAGTAGAACTAACCCCTACAAAGCACTCAAAAGAAAATAATATTTTATATGTAAAAATAGATGCTGATTTAGGTGAAGTTACAGGAATGTATCGAAAATCATTGTCAGGTCATGCGGCTATGTTTTACAGACAATTAAACAACATCAAAAAAGAAGATGAAATTATTACATCAATAGAAGAAAAACTTAGTATTGAAGTTAATGACTTTAAAATTTTAAATAAAGAAAACACTACAAAATCAATTACACAAACCTTAAAATTTACAAGTGAAGATTTAATTGAAAAGGTTAATGAAAAATTATATTTTTCGCCTTTATTATTTTTAGCAACTTCGGAAAACCCATTTAAGACTAATGAAAGAAACTATCCTATTGATTATATCATTCCTTGGCAAGATAAATTTACAGTTTCTATAACGGTGCCTGAAGGTTATATCGTTGAATCTTTTCCTAAAGAGAGTGCTATTGCTTTACCTGATAATCTAGGGGTCTTTAAATATCTCGTTACAGTTCAAGGAAATAAAATAAAATTATCGTCAATATTACAATTTAATACACAAATTATTAATCAACAATACTATGGTATAGTTAAAAATTTTTATAAAAAACTAGTTGAAAAACAAACCGAAAATATAGTTTTAATTAAAAAATAAAATATTATTGATATAATAATTATTCTAACAAAAATCAAAAGAGCAACCGTTTAATTGGTTGCTCTTTTATAATATAATAGCATTAGAATTTTTGACCTTACCTATAGTAAACGTACTGTAAGTACTTCCAATGTGTTTTAATACAGTTAATTTATTTACCATAAAATCACGGTATTCATCCATATCTTTTACGTAAATTTTTAAAATATAATCGTAATCACCACTGACATGAAAGCATTCGGTTACTTCTTCTAATTTTGTAATTTCTTTTTCAAAAACTACAATATTTTCTTTAGTATGTTTTTCTAACTTTAAATGACAAAAAACTAAAAAAGATTTTTCAATTTTATTCTTGTCAAGTAGTGCCACATATTGGGTTATTACACCTTCTCTTTCAAGCTTTTTAATTCGCTCATAAACAGCAGTTACCGATAAATTTAACTGTAAAGACAATTGTTTTGTGGTTTGCTTACTATCTTTTTGAAGTAAGCTCAATAATTTTTTATCTATTCCATCTAATTTCATCTGAAAATTTTAAGTGTTTTTATACTTTAAAAAGCAAAAAATAAACTTTTAAAACTACTAATACTAAAATTTAAAGAAAAATAATCTATAATTAACCTTATGCATTGATTTACAATCAAAAAAACATGTGTTTTACAGCAATAAAAACAACTAAAAAATTACATTATGAGTTTCAAACCTGCTGATAATATTCAAGACCTACAATATTTTGGAGAATATGGAGGTATAAATCCTTCTATTTCTGATTCTTCTACCTACACTTTTTTAAAAGCAAAAACAATGTTCGATACTTTTGAAGGAAATACCGATGGTTGTTATTTATACTCCCGTCACACATCACCTTCAAATTTATATTTAAGTGAAGCTTTAGCAGCTATGGAAGGTGCAGAATCTGCCAATGTTGCTGGGTCTGGAATGGGAGCAATTACAGCTACCATTTTACAAATTTGTGGGGCTAATGATCATGTTGTTTCAAGTAGAACTATTTATGGAGGAACCTATGCTTTTTTAAAAAACTTTACTCCCAGATTAGGAATAAAAACATCATTTGTTAATATTACAGATTTAGCAATTGTAGAAGCTGCCATTACCGAAAACACAAAAATGATTTATTGCGAATCGGTAAGTAATCCGCTATTAGAAATAGCCGATATTAAAGGCTTATCCGCTTTAGCAAAAAAGTACAACTTACAATTAGTCATTGACAACACCTTTTCTCCGTTATCAATTTCACCTGCGCAATTAGGTGCCGATGTGGTAATACATAGTTTAACAAAATTCATCAATGGCTCTTCTGATACTATGGGAGGTGTTGTTTGTGCATCCGCAGATTTTATCAATTCGCAAAAAAGTGTAATTGATGGCGCAAGTATGTTATTAGGTTCTTCAATGGATTCGTTGCGTTCTTCATCAATTTTAAAAAATATGAGAACGTTGCACATCAGAATAAAACAACACAGTAAAAATGCTGCTTTTTTAGCTGAAAAATTTGAAGCTGACGGATTAAAAACCGTATATCCTGGATTAAAATCACATCCATCACATGAAATTTTTAAATCGATGATGAATGAAGAGTACGGTTTTGGTGGTATGTTAACTATTGATGCTGGTTCGTTAGATAAAGCAAATGCTTTAATGGAATTAATGCAAGAAAAAAATGTAGGTTACTTAGCGGTTAGTTTAGGGTTTTATAAAACATTATTTTCAGCTCCTGGAACTTCAACGTCATCTGAAATTCCAGAAGATGAACAGAAAGAAATGGGTTTATCTGATGGTTTAATTCGGTTTTCTATCGGATTGGATAATGATATTGAGCGCACGTATCAAATCATTAAAAATTGTATGTTAAAAACAGCTATTTTATAAATAAATTATGAACGAAGTAATCGCTTTTGGAATTTTATCTTTTACATCTTTTTTTACATTGATAAATCCTTTTGGAACCATGCCGATTTTTATGACGATGACTGCTGATTTAGATCAAAATCATAGAACAAAAACTGCAAAAAAAGCATCGATAGTTAGTTTCATTACTATTTTGATTTTTGCTTTTTCTGGTCAATTGTTATTTAACTTTTTTGGAATATCCGTTAATAGTTTTAGAATTGTAGGTGGTGTAATTTTCTTTTTAATGGGGATGGATATGCTACATGCTAGATTAGGAAAAGTAAAATTGAAAGACCCTGAAGTAAAAAATTATGTAAACGACATCTCTGTAACACCACTAGCAATTCCTATGATTTGTGGTCCTGGAGCTTTAACAAACGCAATTGTTATGATGGAAGATGCTGATTCTATGGAGAAAAAAATAGCGTTAATTTTTACTGCTTTCTTAGTAATTTTACTAACTTATATAATACTTTATAGCTCTTCAAAAATCATAAAAGTTATTGGGCAAACTGGTATTAATGTTATGATGCGTTTAATGGGACTAATTGTTATGGTTATTGCTGTAGAGTTTTTCTTTAGTGGATTAAAACCAATATTATTAGACATTTTCAGCACAAACTAACCTCTTAAAAAGAGAGTTATATCAAATCATAACTCTCTTTTTTATTAAAAGTTGCTTACTGTTTATTCCGAATATCCATCTCCAAATCGGTATCCTAACACAATACCGTGAGTTGTATGAATTGGCGCATTTCCTGATGCCATGTTATAATTATACATCACCCTAAGTTTTTTAAGTGCATAAACTCCTAATAATAAATTTAGGGAGCCATTGGTTCTATACCCCGCACCAAATTCTATCTTATTTTTAAGGTTTACTGCTACATTAACATCTGCTTGTAATGGCACTCCTCCTTCTTTTTTCAATAAAAAACTAGGTTTAATCATTGTCTCTCTAAAAACATTTGTAAAAATTCGGTATCCCCCATAAATATAAAAA
Source organism: Tenacibaculum soleae (assembly GCF_030549005.1). NCBI lineage: Bacteria > Pseudomonadati > Bacteroidota > Flavobacteriia > Flavobacteriales > Flavobacteriaceae > Tenacibaculum > Tenacibaculum soleae. The sequence continues at coordinate 1,072 of NZ_JAUOSW010000008.1, read as the reverse complement.
GGTGTTGATAAATCTAAATTATCCTCAGACGCTAATTCAGCACCTAACACATTTGGCATAGAAGCACCAACAAATAACTCTTTATAATTAAACATAAAACCAACACCTATAATAGGAATTATTGTATTTATATTTTGTTGAAATTTAGGATCATCAATAATTCCTAAATCTAACAAATTATCATTGTAAAACTGTGCTCCAGCTGTTATTCCAAAAGAAAGAACTGTTGGATAATAATGTTGCCAATGTGGTCGATCATCCTGACTATCAAAAAAAAGTTTATATGAATAAGCTGCAAAAGCTGTTGTTGTTTTTGACACCCCTACTTCATCATGAATAACACCTGCTCCAAGACCTATTTGTCCTTCTTTTAAAGAGGTGTTAAAACTAAAAGTTGTACTTTTTGGTGCTCCATCTAATTCATTAGAAAAACCTGCACTCGAAAACACCAATTCAGTGTCTTTTTCAAAACCTGCATATGCTGAGTTTAAAATAAAAACATTGTAATTGTACTCAGAAAAAGTTGGTGTTTGCTGCGCCAAACATACATGAAACATCCCAAAAAGTAATCCAATAAATATTGGTTTAAATACTGCTTGCATAATTATTTTTATCGTTTTAAGATTAAAAATCCTTTTAATTTTTTAAAGTTATGTGTCCCTGTAATTTGAATATTGAAAAAATAAGTTCCTGAAGGCAAAGCTCCTGCTCCTAAAACTTTTTTCTTATTAGCCTCTCCTCTAAATACTCTTAAATTGTTATCATACCCTTTAATTTCGAATACCATATCTCCCCAACGGTTGTATACACTCACAACATTTTTCGGATATTGCTCTATCCCCTTGATTTCCCAATATTCATTAATTCCATCACCATCTGGTGAAAAACCATATTTTATCTCACCCCTTTTCTCTGTGGTAAAACTTGTTTCTGAACAACCTGTAGCATCGCCTGCGGAATTGTATGCGGTGATTGTTACATAATACGTTGTGTTGGATAAGAAATCTGTCGTTGGATTGTAAGTCAATACATTACCTACATCTTCATTATTGACAACATCGGTTGCGCCCAA